>JAGKTB010000203.1:0-4289 GCA_018993145.1 Flavihumibacter sp. | reverse complement strand
AGGAATGTTTGTGCTGGAACACACGCCCCGTAATAATTACCAGGGATATGAATGGTTTGTGCAGGAGCGTAATTACGGGACAACTGTATTCTCTTTTTTCATCAATCGGTAATTATGACCAAAGCAGCCCTGAGAGCCGAATTCCTGAAACGCCGCATGGCGCTGGCGGAACAGGAGAGGAGTCGCCTCGATGATCTGATCCTGATCCTTTTTCAGCAATGGTATTGGCCAGATCAGCTGCAAACAGTGTTGTCTTATTGGCCGCTAAGAGAAAGAGCAGAACCCAACACTTTTTTGCTGACAGATTTCATGGAGTTCCGGATTCCGGAACTGCGGTTATGCTACCCTGTTATCGATGCCAAAGCCTCCACTATGGAAGCGAGGCTGGTAGACATGGACACCGATTATGTGAAAAATCAATATGGAATTGCAGAGCCTAAAACTGAGGAGGTAATAGCACCCATTGAACTGGACCTGGTATTGGTACCCTTGCTGGCGGTGGATAAAAAAGGGTACCGCCTGGGATATGGAAAAGGCTTTTACGATCGCTACCTGGCACAGGTAAGAAGCGATTGTTATACTCTTGGAATTAGTTACTTTGAACCCGTAGAAGAGATTCCTGAGCGGGATGAATATGATCTGCCGCTGAATGGCTGTTTAACCCCGGATGCATTTTATGAATTTTAATTTTCCCTTGCTGAAGCCCCTGCGGATCTTGTTGTTTCCGTTTTCACTGGTTTACTGGCTGGCCATTTTTGTACGTAATAAACTTTATGATGCAAATATCCTGAAAGCTGCAAAGTTCAATATTCCCATTGTATGCGTGGGCAATATTGCTGCAGGCGGAACAGGTAAATCGCCTATGGTGGAATGGATCCTGCGCCAGTTTGAAAAGGAACTGCAACTGGCAACACTGAGCAGGGGGTATAAGCGTAAAACCAGGGGCTATGCACTGGCCAATGAAACCACCACTGCATTAGAAATTGGGGATGAACCCATGCAGTTTCACCTGAAGTTTCCGGATGTTTCAGTAGCGGTTGGAGAAGAAAGGGTAGTGGCAGTTCCCTTGTTGCTGCATGATCGCCCGGATACCAAACTGATTGTGCTGGATGATGCATTTCAGCATCGGGCAATTGAAGCGGGGTTGAATATTGTGCTAACAGATTACAGTAATTTATACACGCGCGACTGGTACCTGCCAACAGGAGATCTGAGAGATGAAAAGCGAAGTGCTGCCAGGGCGGATATAATCGTGGTTACTAAATGTCCGTTGAATTTAAGTTTGGAAGATGCCGAGCAGATCCGGCAGGAATTGAATCCGGCTCCTCATCAGCAGGTGTTTTTTGCGGGCATCACCTATGGCAAACCCTACCAGTTGGTGGAAAGACAGGAAACAGTATTAGGTGCTGAAATGGAAGTGTTGCTGGTAACGGGTATTGCGAATCCCAAGCCGCTTAAACGGTATCTGGCCAACCAGGTAAGCAGTTATGAGCAACTGGCCTATAGTGATCACCATATTTTCACCATTGACGATATAAAAGAGATCCAGCGAAAATTCAACCAGTTGGGAGGGGGGCAGAAGCTGATCCTGACCACTGAAAAGGATGCGGTTCGCTTAATTAAATTCCAGCAGGAACTGAGGGACTGGCCGATCTATGTGTTGCCCATCGAAATGACATTTTTATTTGATGCAGGAGACCGGGTTCGCACGATAATCGGTACATTTAGTAAACAGTATTCTCCTTCTGCTTAACTATGAAAAAATGAGTAAAAAGAAATCTTCTTCAAAGAAAAATAAGGCAAAAGGAACTGGTTCTGAATTGCCTTTAGGCAGACTTGATATCACCCGAAGTGGGATGGGATTTGTGATCATTGAGGGACTGGAACAGGATATACTGGTAAAGCCCAACGACTTCAATACCGCCTTACATGGTGATAAAGTAAAAGTGCAGGTGATGCGTTCCTCCGGAAGGGGTGGCGGACGCCTGCAGGGAATGATTACAGAAGTGGTGGAGCGCAAGCAGCAATCCTTCCTTGGTAAAATAGAGCTGAGTAAAAGTTTTGCATTTTTCATTCCGGAAACAGACAAACCCATGCCGGATATTTATATCCCGCTGGATAAACTGCATGGGGCTGAGAATGGCGCAAGGGCAGTAGTGAAAATTGTGGAATGGTCGAATAATAAGAAGCCGGTAGGGGAAGTAATGGAAGTACTGAAAGAAGAGGCGGCCAATGATACGGCGATGAAAGAAATCCTGTTGGAAAATGGATTTCCGCTTTCATTCCCGGAGGATGTGCTGGAGGAAACAGCCCGCATACCGGAAACACTGGATGCAAAGGAGATTGCAAAGCGCAAGGATATGCGGGAGGTGCTGACCTTTACGATAGATCCTATGGATGCAAAGGATTTTGATGATGCCTTATCGATACAATCAGTGAAAGGAGGATATGAGATCGGGGTGCATATCGCGGATGTGAGTTATTATGTAGAGCCAGATACAGAGCTGGATAAGGAAGCTTATCTGCGGGCAACTTCTGTGTATTTGCCGGATCGGGTGAATCCCATGCTGCCGGAAAAGATATCCAACGAACTCTGTTCCCTGCGGCCGCATGAAGACAAGTTTACGTTCTCGGCAGTTTTCCTGATCAATGCAAGAGGAGATGTAAAAGAGAGCTGGTTGGGCAGAACAGTGACCCATTCTGATCATCGGTTTACTTATGAAGAGGTGCAGGAGATCATCGAGAATGAAGATGGGTTGTACAAAGAGGAAATTCTGCTGCTGAATAAATTCGCGCAGCGCATGCGCAAACAGCGTTTTAAAAAAGGCGCGATCAATTTCTCCTCCCAGGAAGTTCGCTTCAAGCTGGATGAGAATCGCAAGCCGATTGGCATCATGATCAAGGAGAGCAAGGAAGCGCATCAGTTGATTGAAGAGTTTATGTTGCTGGCAAACCGGACTGTGGCAGAATTCATCAGCAAGATAGAAGTCAATAAAAAGCCATTGCCCTTTCCTTACCGGGTGCATGATCAGCCGGATGAGGAAAAGCTTACGCCCTTTGCAGCTTTCGCGCGCAAATTCGGACATACCTTTCAGACAAAATCACCGGAGCAGATTGCAGCATCCTTTAACCAGTTGTTACAGGATGTGCAGGGCAAACCCGAGCAGCATGTGCTGGAGCAATTAGGTATCCGTACCATGGCGAAAGCGGTATATACGACCAAGAATATAGGCCACTATGGATTAGGGTTTGAGCATTATGCACATTTCACTTCTCCTATTCGCCGTTACCCGGATGTACTGGTGCATCGTGTACTGCAGCAGGTGCTGGATGAACAATACCTGCCAGACAAGAAGATGGAAGAGAAGTGTAAACACTGCAGTGAACGTGAGCGCGCCGCGATGGATTCAGAAAGGGCATCCAACAAATACAAGCAGGTAGAATACCTGATGAATTTTCTCGGAGATGAATTTGATGGTGTGATCAGCGGGGTATCTTCCTTTGGGTTCTGGGTGGAAACGGTTGAGCATAAATGTGAGGGATTGGTAAGTATTACAAGCTTATCAGAATATGATGATTTCCGCCATGTGGAGTCGGATTATATGCTGGCAGGCAGAAGATCGGGGCGGACCTTCCGGATGGGAGATAAAGTGCGGATCAGGGTAGTGGCAGCCAACCTGGAGAAGCGCCAGCTGGATTACGAGTGGGTGATCGCTACTGCGATGAAAGAGGAGACCGGCGATGTGAGAGCAAGAAAGGCTGCAGTTAAAAAAGCAGGAAATAAGAAACAAGGAAAGAAAAAATAAGGCATTGGAAGAATCCATCAGTATAAATAAGTTCATCAGTGATACCGGTTATTGCTCCAGGAGAGAGGCCGATGACCTGATTGTAGCAGGAAGAGTGTTGTTGAATGGTCGTAAGGCCAAACCAGGAAACCGGGTAAAGCCAGGCGATGAAGTAGAAGTAGATGGCAGTTTGATCACGCGTAAGCAAAAAGAGAAGCCGGTATATATCCTGCTCAATAAACCGGTAGGTATAACAACTACTACCGAAGAACATGTGGCGGGGAATATTATTTCCTTTCTGAATTATCCAAAGCGGGTATTCCCCATAGGTCGGCTGGATAAAGATTCTGAGGGATTGATCCTTCTCACCAATGATGGCGATATTGTAAACAAAGTGCTGCGTGCGGGCAATGCGCACGAGAAAGAATACCAGGTAAGAGTGAATAAGCCAATTGGTCCGGGTTTTGTGGACCAGATGGAAAAAGGCATACCTATCCTGGATAC
>JAGKTB010000202.1:0-6757 GCA_018993145.1 Flavihumibacter sp. | reverse complement strand
ATGAAATTTATTACTACAATAAATATGCATTCAACCTGATGCAGCGATTTGAGTATATCCATGACCGTTATATTGGATTCAACGTAGAGCATAATATTGGGAATGGGATATTCAGGCTGATACCACTGACCAGGAAATTAAAATTCCGGCAGTTCTGGACAGCGAAGGGTATCAGCGGGGATTTGTCTGAAGCGAACCGCGCCCTGAATTTCGACAATGCATTCAACCAGTTTCAAAACCTGGATGGGAAGACCTACATTGAACTGGGTACAGGGGTGGATAATATCCTGAAGGTATTCCGGCTGGATTTCGTCTGGAGGGTAAGTCCCCAGCCCTTACCAGAAGCAAGAGTAGGTCGCTTTGGCATTTTTGGAAGTTTCCGATTGGCATTCTAGTCCCGAACCAGTATATTTTGCTTATCTTAAAAAGTAAAATTCGATGCATGCCGGAAAAATACATTTTAGCACTTGACCAGGGAACGACCAGCTCCAGAGCAATATTATTTGATAAATACGGGCAGATCTGTCATATCGCGCAGAAAGAATTCACTCAACTATATCCCCAACCCGGATGGGTTGAACACGATGCGGAGGAAATATGGGCTACCCAGTTTTCCGTGATGGCAGAGGCAATCGCAAAAGCCTCCTTAACCACAGCCGATATTGCTGCGATAGGCATTACCAACCAGCGTGAAACCACAGTAGTTTGGGACAGGTCCAGTTCCAAACCGATCTACAATGCCATTGTTTGGCAGGATCGCCGAACGGCAAGCTATTGTGATCAACTAAAAGCAGATGGCCTGGCTCCTCTTATCCAGACCAAAACCGGTTTGGTAATTGATGCCTATTTCTCTGCTACCAAATTGAAATGGATCCTGGATAATGTAAGCGGCGCAAGAGAAAAAGCGGTGAAAGGGGAACTTGCATTCGGCACTATCGATTGCTGGCTGAACTGGAAACTAACTAACGGAAAAGTACATGCGACAGATGTATCCAATGCAAGTCGCACTATGCTAATGAACCTCGAAACCTGCGAATGGGATGAGGAGTTACTCAGGATCTTTGATATACCTGCCTCCGTGTTGCCAGAAATCATTCCAAGCAGCAAAATATATGGAGTCACGGAATCGGTGGTTAAAACTGCCAATATTCCCCTGGCTGGAATTGCAGGTGATCAGCAGGCTGCACTTTTCGGACAGCAATGTACCACTCCCGGTATGGTGAAAAATACCTATGGGACCGGTTGTTTCATGTTGATGCATACCGGAGATAAAATTGTGCACTCCTCCAATAAACTGCTGACAACGGTTGCGTGGAAACTCAATAACCGCGTTGAGTATGCTGTTGAGGGCAGTATTTTCATAGGTGGTGCAGTGGTACAATGGCTGCGTGATGGCTTGCATATGATCAGGTCATCCGCTGAAATAGAAGAACTGGCATCCCGGGTTACTGATACCGATGGCGTTTACATTGTACCTGCCTTTGCCGGATTGGGTGCACCTCACTGGAACCAGCATGCAAGGGGAACTGTCTTTGGATTAACGCGAGGCACCACGCGGGCGCACATTGCGAGGGCCTGCCTGGAAAGCATTGCTTATCAAACCATGGATGTACTAAAAGCCATGGAAGCCGATGCAGGTTTACCTATAAAAGAGTTAAGGGTGGATGGCGGAGCTACCATCAATAACCTGCTCATGCAATTCCAGTGTGACCTGCTGCAGGTGCCGGTTATTCGTCCGGAAGTATATGAGACCACCGCATTGGGTGCTGCATACCTGGCAGGATTGGGAGTAGGTTATTGGGAAAGCACAGCCGATATCCAGCAGCAATGGAAGGCCGCGAAAGAATTCCATCCCGAACGCACAACCGAAGAAATGAGATCCTTCACACGCGGATGGGAAAGGGCGATCAAAGCAAGTATCGCCTGGGCTGATGAGCGATAGAAATTCAGAGTAAGAACCGGAAAAAAAACTGATTATGTTACGTTCGGAGATGATCCTCCAGTTAAAGAGCACTACACGTTGGGATATATGCATAGTAGGCGGTGGGGCAACAGGACTCGGTATTGCAATTGATGCTGCTTCCCGTGGATATAAAACCATACTTATAGAGCAGGCAGATTTTGCAAAAGGGACTTCCTCCCGTTCCACCAAACTGGTGCATGGAGGGGTACGCTACCTGCAACAGGGAAATGTAAAACTGGTAATGGAAGCGTTGAAGGAAAGAGGACGCTTGCGAAAGAATGCACCACACCTGGTAAAGAATCAATCCTTTCTGTTACCCAATTATAAGTGGTGGCAGGGGCCGTTTTACGGACTCGGATTAAAAATCTACGATTGGATGGCAGGTGATCTTGGGCTTGGTCCATCCTTGTTCCTGTCGCGCGAGGAAACCCTGGAAAGAGCCCCCACACTGGATCCGGAGGGATTGAAAGGTGGCGTGTTATTTCACGACGGACAATTTGATGATGCCAGGCTAGCCATCAACATGGCACAAACTGCTGCTGAACAGGGAGCGGTGGTGCTCAATTATATGAAGGCAGGCCGACTGCACAAAGAGAACAATCAACTGGTTGCCATTGATGCGGTAGATCAGCTTAACGGAGATGCCTACACGATACATGCCGGCTGTTTCATAAATGCTACCGGCGTATTTACAGACCATCTACGTAAGGCAGATGATCCGTCAAAAGAACCTGTCTTATCCCTGAGCCAGGGTACGCACCTGGTAGTAGACAGGAAATTTTTGCCGGGAGATACAGCCATCCTCATTCCTGAAACATCTGATGGCCGTGTATTATTTGCAGTTCCCTGGCATCAGCATACCATCATTGGAACAACTGATATACCGGTAGACAAGCCCAGTATGGAACCCATACCAAAGGAAGATGAAATCCAGTTTATTCTTGATAATATTAAACTCTACCTGGCCAATGATCCCCAGCGAAGTGATGTATTGTCGGTGTTTTCAGGATTACGTCCATTGGTAAAAGGCAATGCCAGCAGCACTTCCGGATTATCGAGGGATCATTTTATTGAAACCAGTGAATCCGGACTGATCAGTATTACAGGAGGCAAATGGACTACCTACCGTAAGATGGCAGAAGATGCTGTTAAAGTGGCTATCCAGGCAGGTAAACTGGAAGACCGGCCTTGTGTAACGCAGGACCTTCCCATTCACGGAGCGATGCAGGTGCCCAACTATACAGATCATGGTTATTATTATGGAAGCGACTGGGCAAAGATCAAGGCATTGCAACAGGAGAATCCCAGTCTTGCTGAAAAAATTCACCCGGATCTGCCTTATACAAAAGCAGAAATTGTATGGGCTGTGCGTGAAGAAATGTGCATGACAGTGGATGATGCCTTAGCCAGGAGAACAAGAGCCATCTTGTTAAATGCCGGAGCAGCTATTACAGCAGCCTCCACGGTAGCACACCTGATGGCAACAGAATTGAACCAAGACCTGCAATGGGAGCAGGAGCAAACAGATGCATTCTGCAGCATTGCATCCAACTATGTAGCCAAATAAACCAACGCTTGCTATATGATGAATCCTTATTTAGCTGAATTCATTGGAACTGCCATTCTGCTTGCATTCGGAAATGGTGTGGTGGCCAATGTTCTATTAAAAGAATCCAAGGGAAACAATGGTGGCTGGATTGTAATCAGTTTCGGCTGGGCCATGGCAGTTTTTCTGGGCGTATTTGCAGTATCCAAATTCAGTGGAGCGCATCTCAATCCGGCAGTAAGTATTGTGCTTGCCCTGACCGGCAAATTCCCCTGGGCGGATGTGCCCCTTTATATTCTTGCACAAGTTGCGGGCGCATTCAGTGGAGCCGTGATTATGTGGATCTGTTATAAAGATCATTTCAAAGCAACCGAAAATGAAGGATTGAAACTGGCTGTCTTTGCAACGGGGCCGGCTATTCGAAATCCGGTCAGCAACCTGCTAACGGAGACAGTGGCCACTGCTATTTTCCTGGTGCTCGTACTACTGATTATTGCACCAACCAATAGTTTGGGAGCACTGGATGCATTGCCGGTTGCATTGCTAGTGCTGGGTGTGGGCTTATCACTGGGCGGACCAACAGGATATGCCATCAATCCGGCACGTGATCTTGGTCCGCGTATTGCGCACTTCCTCTTACCTTTGGGCCGAAAAGGCAATAGCGACTGGGCTTACTCCTGGGTTCCTTTGCTGGGACCTATTTTAGGAAGCTTCATCGCCGCCGCCATTTATCATTTATTAATGTAACCCCCACTTCCTAATTCATAAATCATAAATCACACTTCCATATCATGCGTTATCTTCCACTACTTATCTTAACTCTGATCATGTCAACAACACAAGCACAATCGCCAGAAGAAAAATTAAAGCAGTTGGGTGTTAAACTGCCTGCTGTATCCAAGCCGGTTGCCAACTATGTAAATGTGGTACAGACAGGTAAGCTGCTGTATCTATCTGGCAAAGGTCCCACCGATGCAGAAGGAAAAGACATCACCGGTAAAGTTGGGAAAGACCTGACCATTGAAGAAGGTTATGCAGCAGCGCGTTCTGTAGCATTCAATCATATTGCGGTGCTGAAAGATTACCTGGGCGACCTCAAAAAAGTAAAGCGGGTGATCAAAGTATTAGGCATGGTGAATTGCGAAAGCAGCTTTACCCAGCAGCCTAAAGTCATGAATGGCTATTCCGATACCATGGTTGAAATCTTTGGTGAAAAAGGAAAACATGCACGTTCTGCAGTAGGCTTTCATGCATTGCCAAATAATATCGCAGTAGAAGTAGAAGTTATTGTTGAGATTGAATAAAGGCTTCAAACTGTTCCATCAACTTCGATTCATCAAATAATTCATCATAATACACGCCTGTGTATTCTCCGGGTGTGGTATCGATCCTGTTTTTTGAAAGATAGGGTCCTGCCACACCCAAATAAATTTCTTCCCCTTCCTCCGTGCTGAAGCTCACCTTATACAGATAGTAATACTTCTTTTTGCCATCCTGTGTCAGGCTAATTTGCTTTACGAATTTCAGTTTGTAATCTTCCGTGCCATACCAGATCTCCCGGTAGAGTTGAGATTCGGCAATCAATACTGGTTTTCTGTAACGTGCCGGAAATTTCTTAAGTTGATTTGTCGCATTAAATCTTCTATACAGAAGCGCCCGGTAGAAAGGATCAGCCAGCAGCTTGTTAAGTGCTACTGAAGGAACGGGTTTTTTCTCCTCTATCAACACATCTACCGTATTGTATTGAATATCTTCATTGGAATGAACTGCAAAACTGTCCACCCGCTGCTGGGCTTCCGGAGATCCATACAGGAGTAATTGTTTTACCAATTCATCGAAATAAATGGGCATTTGCAGCTGCTTGTCTTGCATTTGCTGCTGGTATTGATCAGCCAGTTTAATAAATACTGGTTGAAGCTCTTTGAGGGTGTTATCAGTCAACGCGTTGATGGACTTCATATCCAGGGTAAACCGTGGCAGGATAGTGCGAAGCAGGGAATCTTCTGTGTGCTGCAATACAAAAGGGAAAAAGGTTTTGGCGAGTTCCAGGCTGTCTTGCATTGCTGAATATAAAATTTCCGGACTTCCACTGGCAGGCAAACCGGATGACAGCAGGGATTCGATCAAACGATAGGATTCGGCTGTTTGAAAGCGCGCCAAAATAGACAACAGCGGATATTGTAATACTGCATTTCTTTCTTTTAAACCAGGATAAGCCTGTTGAATAAATTCAATCGTACTGCTATCCATCACCTCTTCCAATCGGCTGATCACTTCGTCATGCGTGCAGGGCATTCTTTCGCTGAAATCAATCAGCGGATGCAGCAGGGCTTCGTGCAGGTAAGGCAGATCTTCCTTGCTTATATCGATCTGGGAAAGCGCATCTTTTGCTTCCTGGAATATCAGTGAATCCGGAAGTAAGAGATCCTGGAAGAGCCGTTTTGCTTTCGACTGTGTATAACTGTTAGGTGAAGGTTGCTGCAAACGGAATGAATCAAATATGGTTTGATACGCTGCAGTTTTGGAAACCTCGGGAGAGAATACACCGGCAACTGAATAGAGTGTATCGCCACTGGTCATAATTTTTACTCTTTTCAGATTGTGGGTTCCATCTAGGTCGAACAAACCATCTGCGGTGGCATAGCCATCCTGATAGTTAATCTTCAAATGAACCAGGCTATCGGTTTCAGTCGATTTGAAATATTGTATGAATTGCGTTAAAAAACTACTGTCCGACTTAGTACTGTAATACCGGTTCAGCGGTTCTTTCTGCACATGAAGGGTTACAGCAGAAGTTGAATCATACATGATAAACCGGCTGGAGCCTTCTTCAATAGCTGCATCTGCTTCTTTAACAAAAGGCATGGGCGATTGAATGGAAAAATTCTCAAATGACGGGTGGCCGGCAATAGTGCGATTGGCAGCATAGGGAATGAACCGGATTCCTTTCAGGAAGCGTTGGGCATCTGCAAGGTTTTTCTCTCCCGGAAAATATGCAGCCATAATTGCGTACCGACGATTCCCCCTGTTGATAATATTAAAAAGATACCGAAGAGAATCACCCGCTTCACTTGATCCAAAAGAAAGGGAAAGGCCCGGGAAACCATCCTGATTGATAAACGAATATTCATACAATTGATAGGCTTCATTCTCCTGGTAGGATTTTATTACATCCAAAAAATAGAGACTATCCAAACTGGAAAAAAGTCCGGGTTTGGTTTCCATCAGATTCATGTAATAATAATTCC
>JAGKTB010000201.1:0-7507 GCA_018993145.1 Flavihumibacter sp. | reverse complement strand
AAAAGACAATCAACTGGTATATGTTACAGGTCCTGAACCGGATGCAAACACCAGTTTGCCTGCACCAGCTGATTTGCTGGCCATCGTAAGCTCCGCTGCTTCGAAAAATATCACAGCCTATGAAGAGAAAGCCGTAGCCAGTTCCTTATTGGCTGCTACTCCTAAAGCAGGTAAGGTGGTTAAAAAAGAGCTGGATAAAACGATGGGCACTACCAAGCTTACCCTGAGCAATGGTGTGATGGTTACCCTCAAGCCAACTTCCTTTAAAAACGATCAGATCTTATTGGGTGCAACCAGAAACGGTGGCAGAAATTATTATGGTGCAGCTGACAAATACAATGCGCAGTTTGCTGTACAGGTGATTTCTTCCATGGGTGTGGGCGAATTCAGTCCGACCGATCTGAAAAAAGCACTGGCTGGTAAAACAGTTAACCTGGCGCCCTCCATTGGAGAGGGTTCAGATGGTTTCAACGGATCTTCCGGAAACAAGGACATCGAAACCTTATTACAACTGGTTCACCTGCATGTGACCCAACCCAGGAAAGACACTGCGTTGTTTCGTTCCTTCATCCAGCGCTCTGTTGCACAGTACGCAGCCTTGTCAGCGAATCCGCAGGCAGCATTCCTTGATACCCTGAACCAGGTATTGTACAATAATAACCCGCAGGCTCCGGTCGTGTTTCCTAAAGTGGATAATTTCAAACAGATCAACCTTGACCGGACCATGGAAATCTATAAGGAACGAATTGGGGATGCAACCGGCATGCAGTTCGTTCTGGTTGGAAGTTTTAAAGAAGAGGAACTAATCCCATTACTGGAAACCTACCTGGGTAGTTTGCCGGTAAGCGGACAGAAATTTGAGAAAAAGGATAATAAGGTAAGACCGATTTCCGGTAACAAACAACTCACGGTGATGAAGGGTAAGGAACAGAAAAGTCTGATCCTGAATTTCTATACCGGGGAAATGAAATATAGCCAGGACATGGAACTGAAAGCCCAGGCAATTGCTGAAATCCTGAATATCCGGGTGATTGAAGAATTGAGAGAAAAAATCCAGGGTATTTACGGTGGCGGCTTTTTTGTGGAAGTGGCTAAATTCCCATATCCCAATTATTCATTTGTATTGCAACTGCCCTGTGGTCCTGAAAAGGTTGACACTTTGTTGAAAGCAGTGAATGCAGAGATTGACTGGATTACCAAAAAAGGTCCGGATTCTTCTTACCTGAACAAGGTGAAAAAACAGTGGATCGAACAATACAAAACCAATCAAAAAGAAAATGGTACCTGGTTGCGGGAACTGATGAGCCAGGCTTCTGAAGGGCAGGATCCGTCCTACTTCCTGCAATACGAAGAAAAAGTAAATAAACTAACGGTGAAGGATATCCAGGATGCAGCCAAACTCCTGCTGAACCGAAAGAATGTCTTCAGTGCTATCCTGATGCCTGAAAAGATAACAGAGGCGAAGAAACCTTTCTAAAAAGAAAAAAGGTGTTAGAATTTTCTAACACCTTTTTTTATTAAGCATTTCTGTTGATACAATTCAAATCAGTGAACGCTTCTTCCAGTCTTTGTACGAAGTGATCCTGACCTTTTCTCAACCATACTCTTGGATCATAGTATTTTTTATTGGGTTTGGTTGGTCCTTCCGGATTACCCAGCTGTCCCTGCAGATAGGCTTCATTCTTCTGATAGTATCCCAGTACACCTTCCCAGAATGCCCATTGCATATCGGTGTCGATATTCATTTTGATAACTCCATAACCGAGTGTCTCATGAATCTGCTCTTTTGGAGAACCACTGCCACCATGGAATACAAAGTATACAGGCTTTTCTTCGGTGTTAAACTGCTGACGGATATAGTCCTGGCTGTTCTTCAGGATTTCGGGACGGAGTTCCACATTACCCGGACTATAAACACCGTGCACATTACCAAAGGCAGCAGCAACTGTAAACAGGCGACCCACTTTACCTAACTCTTCATACGCATAGGCAACATGTTGTGGTTGTGTATAGAGCTTATCATTTTCTACACCACTGTTGTCTACACCATCTTCTTCACCACCTGTAACCCCGAGTTCAATTTCAATACCCATGCCCAGTGGTTGCATTCTTTTGAAATACTGTACTGAGGTTTGAATGTTTTCCTCGATACTTTCTTCTGAAAGATCCAGCATGTGAGAACTGAAAAGCGGCTGGCCTTTTTCTTTGTAGAAGGTTTCACCTGCATCAACCAGGGCTGAAATCCAGGGAAGCCATTTGTGGGCAGCATGGTCGGTATGCAATACAACTGGTACGCCGTAGTATTTCGCCACATTGTGAATATGAAGCGCTCCTGAAATAGCACCGGAAATATTGGCCTGCATTTTATCATTGGGCATTCCTTTGCCTGCGATAAACTGTGCACCGCCATTAGAAAACTGAATGATAACCGGAGAGTTAACTTTTGCGGCGGTTTACCAGGGTTGCCTTGATTGAATCTGTACCGATGGTATTTACCGCGGGCATTGCGAAATTGTTGGCTTTTGCGTCTTTATAAAGGGCTTCCAATTCATCGCCGAAAAGAACGCCTGCACTGTACTTGCTCATTGTTTTTTGTTGGGTTTTTTGATAAAACGGGCAACTGCAATCGTTAAAAAGAAGCGCTAATATAACAATTATGAGTTGAATGACGGGCCTAGTCTTCCGAACGACCCTGGAAGCGGGGGATCAGCAGCAGATTTTTGCGCAGGCAAACTTTCAGGTGCTCTTTCACCAGTTGCCCCATATTCCGGGCCCTTAATAGTCCTTTGTGGTTATGGTGCATTTCACTGAGTTCGGAAGCCAACTGGTGCAATTTTTCGGGAGTGGAAATCGTGTCTTTGCCCATTATGTCCAGCAATTCTTTCAACCGATAGCGGGCTGATACCAGCCGGAAAGTCATCATCGTTCGTTCCTCTGTCTGGTATTGCTGGATACTATCTTTATTCAGGTGTTTCAGGGTGGTTTCAACCAGGGGATAATTTTCTTTAAAAAACTGGGGCAGGTATAAATTTTTCCTGCCTTCATAGGACTGCTGATCAAAGTCGATGGCCCTGATGCGGTACTGGTAATCCTCAATATCCGGCGTGATGTCAATTACGAAATTATAACTTCTCATATCACCGAGCAGCCTTACAAAGCAGCGTTCATTGAATTTCACAAATTCTTTGGCGATGCGGATTTTGTTGGTATCGGGCCTGTTCAGGTGTTGCTGAATAAATACATCTCCCGGAATTCCGGGGATATGTTCCTCCACGAGGCTATGGTTATTTGTTAGAAAGGTAATCCGGTTGGGGGAGAGCATGTGCTCCAGTTCAAGCCCATAGATGCGGGAAGCATCCGCGATTTTGATATAATAATGATCGTAATTGTCATTGAACTTATTGACGATCCGGATCCTGAATGGCTGGGAATTACCAAAAGCACAGTAATCAATCCGGGCCACATCCAGGTGTTTGCTGAAGGTCATATCTCCTTCCGTCCGGAGCAGGGCATAAATCCGGATTAGTCCCTCCCGGATATACTCCCATTCCCGCATATCATAGACTACCGTCTCCCAGTGAGTATCCTGCCCTTCCTTGTCTTTTAGGGGAACAGAATAGGTGAAGCGCTGCAGGTCGCGATAGGAAACAGGCAGTTTAACCTCCCTGCCATGTTGTTTCAGAAAGCCGCGCAGGGCCTGGCTGACAGGAAACATGGGTTTTTTCCTGGAAGGGCGATCCGGTTCGCCTCTTGAATAGCCTGATCTGAAGGGTGTATACAAAGTGGAAACAAGTTAGGGATTTGCACCAAGCTGATCAATCAAATCCTGAAAATATTCAGGTCCATACCTGAGCCGGCTGCCATACCAACTGAACATTTCTCCGTCTACAAGCAGTATTCGCGAAGCCGGTAGAAGTAGTTGTAATTCGGCAATATCTTTTTCTTTGAAAGGATAAGGTTCTGAAGATAGAAAAACAAATTCAGGAGCAGCCGCCTGCAAATCAGCTGCTGAAATTTCAGGATATCGTTGCAAATGATCAAAGGCTGGAGTAAAACCACATTTTTTGAGCATGTCTGAAATAAAACAATCTGATCCCACCGTCATATAGGGTTTCTTCCATATCAGGTAGGCAACTTTAGCAGGATAGGAAGCTGGTTTTAGCTGGCCAAAAGCAGTTTTTATCTCCTGAATCAGGGTGGCTGCTTTCTCCTTTTCGCCGGTGAGTGCTCCCACCTGCTGAATCATTTCCAGGGCTGCATCCAGGGTGTCTATATCACTTGTCCATACAGGTACCCGGGTGCGAAGCAGTTCCACCTCAGCCTGCAGGTTTTCCTCTTTATTGGCAATTACGAGATCGGGCTGAAGAGAGAATATCTTTTCGGCATGAATTCCTTTTGTTCCGCCAATCCTGGTTTTGCTGCGGAACCAATGCTCCGGATGAACACAAAATTTGGTGATACCCACCACCTTTTCTTCCAGCCCCAGTGTATATAACAGCTCTGTTTGAGAAGGTACCAGGGAAACAATCCGTTTCGGCCGGGAGTCCAGCTGAATAGTAAAACCGGTCTGATCAGTGAACTGCTGCAATTTTTTTGCGCAAAATAAAAAAGCTTTTGTTGTAACAGGTACAATTGTCAGGACTTCATGACAATATACATTGCTACAGCAAAAGCCGGGAAACGGAGTTCTAAGGTTAGGTAAGCACAGGCCTTAAGGCGCCATTCGAAAAGTAGAGGTTAGGGGCTATCAACTGATAGCTTCACGGGGTTTCGGATAAACTGAGTCTCGCTGGT
Organism: Flavihumibacter sp.; assembly: GCA_018993145.1. GTDB lineage: Bacteria > Bacteroidota > Bacteroidia > Chitinophagales > Chitinophagaceae > Flavihumibacter. Next base: position 2,713 of record JAGKTB010000201.1, on the reverse strand, counting down.
GCAGCGGTCAGGGTGTATGGATTGTAAAAACGGGGCAACAATTTTTCGGAACCACTATCGGCCTCCTGCCTTACAGCTTGGACGGGCTACAGGGCAGGAGGGTACCGGATTTCAGGATCTGACTCTTTCGAATCATAGTGGTTTTAAGGACTTGGTGTTTTCCACCGGACAATTGGATAACCTGAAACCAGTATTTCGTTTTGGACGTTGGTTACTGGACATTGGTTTGCGCTGGCTTCAGATTTTGCTCGTTTTTTCGTAGGATCTTGGTGCTGATTTCGAATTCAAAAGTAGGCCGCTGCCAGACACTGAACAAGAGCGCATTTGCTGAATTTTAACAATACGGATTTTACTCAGGTCCTCGTATCTGGCACATCTGCTTGCTAGTTAATCTACTTCAGGGAGTATCGTAAAACTACGCGAATTGGTAGCTTATTTGCCCAGGGCCTGCAAGAGATCGTACTTGGTTACGATATGATAGTTTCCAATTTCATCCTTTGCCAGCACAGCCCCGTTTTCCTTATTGATCAGGCTGCTTAATTTCTCAATCGGAGTAGTGAACTCCACCATGGGGAATGGTTTTTCCAGTACTTCCTCTATCGTAGCCTGGCGGATTTCCGGTTGTGCAAATACCTGCTGAAAGAGTCCACCTTCAGATATAGAACCAATCATGCTATCTCCCTCAAATACCGGTATATGTTCAATATCGTATTTGCGCATCAGGTCAACTGCGTCTGTTACAGTTTTATCAGGAGATAGCGTGATTAAACGCTGTTTGCCACCTCTTGCACTTACTACATCACGGAAGGTTTTGGCTTCCATGAACCCGCGTTCCATCATCCATTGATCATTGTAGATCTTTCCTACATAGCGGCTGCCATGATCATGAAAGATGCAAACCACCATATCATCGGGTTTCAGTTTGTCTTTTAATTGCAGCAATCCCTGTATACAGGAACCGGCACTATATCCGCAAAACAGGCCTTCTTCTTTAGCAAGTTTTCTTGCCATGATAGCACCATCCTTATCTGTGACCTGTTCAAAATGATCAATCACAGACATGTCGTAATTTTTCGGAACAAAATCTTCACCAAATCCTTCCGAGATATAGGGATGCACTTCATCCATATCAATTTCTCCCGTGCGGAAATACTTGGTGAGCAAGGAACCATATACGTCAATCGCCCAGATCTGGATATTGGGATTCTTTTCTTTCAGGTACTGCGCTGTTCCGGTAATCGTTCCTCCTGTTCCTGCTGTACATACCAGGTGAGTGATTTTTCCATCAGTCTGTTTCCAGATCTCCGGTCCGGTTGTTTCATAATGCGCCAGGCGATTCGCCAGGTTATCGTATTGATTGAAATGATAGGAGTTCGGAATTTCACGCGCCAGTCGCTGCGCTACTGAATAATAAGAACGGGGATCATCCGGTTCCACATTCGTTGGACAAACAATCACTTCTGCACCAACTGCCTTCAGGATATCCATCTTCTCCTTACTCTGCTTATCGGTTGTTGTGAAAATGCATTTGTAGCCTTTCACCACAGCAGCCAATGCAAGCCCCATTCCTGTATTTCCACTCGTACATTCGATGATGGTTCCACCTGGTTTGAGTTTGCCTTCCTGTTCAGCTACTTCCACCATTTTGAGTGCCATCCGGTCTTTAATGGAATTACCGGGATTGAAATAATCCACTTTGGCAAGTATGGTTCCGGGAAGCCCTTTTGTAATTTTGTTAAGTCTGATCAATGGCGTGTTGCCAATCGTTTCGAGAATGTTATTTTTAATGTCCATAGCAGGCTGTTAGTAAGCCGCTAAGGTACAATTTTACAAATGGCTGCAATGACCGTTTACTTTATACCGGGATTAGGTGCCGATAAGCGCGTGTTCAAACATATTCAATTGCCACCCGGCTATTCAATTGAACATATCAACTGGTTGCCTCCGGAACAGGGGGAAAGCCTGACGCATTATGCACAGCGACTCGCAGCAATGATTCCGGATAAAGAACCCTTTTGCCTGGTAGGATTATCCTTCGGTGGTATGCTCGCAACAGAAATCAGTAAGTTTCGGCATCCTGAAAAAACGATTTTGATTGCCAGTATTCAGTCGCCACAGGAACTGCCTTTTTATTTTCGATGGGCGGCTCCTTTAAAATTGCATAAAGTAATTCCGGTTGGCTTATTTCAACAGGCATCTATTGCGAAACGCCTATTCACTACAGAAACCAGCGAAGACAAAGAACTCCTCAGAAAAATTATTCGCGAATCCGATCCTGCCTTTTTAAGATGGGCGATGGGCGCTATCCTGGAATGGAAAACAGAACAACCAATTGGAAAAATTTATCATATTCATGGTACAAGCGATCGCCTGCTTCCGATTCGGTATACCCATCCAACCCATCTGATACCAGGAGCAGGTCACCTGATGGTGATGAACCGGGCTCCTGAAATCAATCAGACCCTGGCTGCGATTTTGGCAGGGAATAAATAGCTGGATTTTGCATGCCTCATCCGGCTATATTTGCGGTCCGAAACTTGTGAATATGGATCCAAAATATGTTAGTGTAATCGCGCAGAAATTATCCCTTTCCATAAAGCAGGTAGTGAATGTATATGAACTGCAGGAGGAAGGGGCCACTGTTCCTTTTATGGCACGCTACCGGAAAGAAGCAACCGGTAACCTGGATGAAGTAATCATTACTTCCATCGTG
>JAGKTB010000200.1:0-3550 GCA_018993145.1 Flavihumibacter sp. | reverse complement strand
TGAACTGGAAAGTGAAAAAGCGACCTTTGAACTCAATGCAGAACAGGCAGGTATCCTGGTTACCAAAGCAGCTGAAGGTGATACCATCAAAATCGGAGACGTGGTTGCATCCATTGATGAAACTGCTGTAGCGCCTGCAGGTAATGCCCCGGCAGCTAAGGCAGAGGAGCCCGCAAAGCCAGCTTCAGCACCTTCTGAAGCAGCTCCGGCAAAAGCTGTTGGAAAAGGTATCATTGAAATGAAAGTGCCCACTGTTGGTGAATCTATCACAGAAGTGACCCTGGTTAAATGGTTGAAGAAAGAAGGTGACCTGGTTCAGCGCGATGAAGTGCTGTGTGAACTGGAAAGTGAAAAAGCGACCTTTGAACTGAATGCAGAAGATGCTGGTCAACTCAGTCAGAAAGCCAAAGAAGGCGATGTAATCAAAATTGGAGATCCAATCGCTTCCATTAATACGGATGTGGCTGTTCCTACTACTGCCACACAGCCTGCTGCTACTGCAGCTAAACCTGCCGCACAGCCTGCTGCCACCAATGCACCGGTTACTGCTGTTCCCAATGATGTTAAAGCAACTCCGGTTGCTGCAGCTATCATTGCTGATAAAAAAATTGATCCCAAATCGGTACCTGCCAGCGGTAGCGGTGGCAAGATCCTTAAGAATGATGTGCTGGAAGCTCTGAATAATCCGGGCCGTAAACCCGGTGCTGAACTCTTCACCCGCAATGAAAAGCGGGAAAAGATGAGCAACCTGCGTAAGACCATTTCCCGCCGCCTGGTTGAAGCTAAGAATACAACCGCCATGCTTACCACTTTCAATGAAGTGGACATGGGGCCAGTTATGGCTTTAAGAGCTCAATATAAAGACAAGTTCAAGGAAAAGCATGGTGTGAACCTTGGCTTCATGAGCTTCTTCACCAAGGCGGTTTGTTTTGCCCTGCAGGAATGGCCTGCTGTGAATGCTTACATTGATGGAGACTCCATCGTATACCATGATTACTGTGATATTTCCATTGCAGTTTCTGCACCAAAAGGACTGGTAGTACCGTTTATCCGGAATGCGGAAAGCATGGGTATGGCAGATATCGAGAAAAAAGTTGTGGAGCTCGCAACCAAGGCCCGTGATAATAAACTCACCATAGAAGAAATGACAGGTGGTACGTTCACGATCACCAATGGAGGTGTGTTTGGCTCACTCATGAGTACACCTATCATCAATATTCCGCAGTCAGCCATTCTGGGTATGCATAAGATTGAAGATCGCCCCGTGGCAGTAAACGGTCAGGTGGTAATCACGTCAATGATGTACCTGGCGCTTAGCTACGACCACCGCATTATTGATGGCCGGGAATCTGTAGGGTTCCTGGTTCGGGTGAAAGAATTGCTGGAAAAACCTGAACAACTGCTGTTTGGTAAGGATCCTGTCAAGACCTTGCTGGAACTCTGATGTTTGCCCGTGCACATCTGGAAGTTGCATTGCAACTTGTTCAGGGCTACACTGGTGATATCCCTTTTGTACACCATCTCAAACAGTATTATTCAACGCATAAAAAACATGGCTCGCGCGATCGTAAACAGATCGCGCAGCTTTGTTATTGCTGGTTCCGGTTGGGCCATGCACTCAAACACCTGGAGCCGGCTGACCGGATGATAGCCGGGCTCTTTCTCTGTTCAAAAGAACCCAATGGTTTGCTGCAGTCTTTGCATGAGGAATGGAATGAAAAAACAACGCTTCCGACAGAAGCCAAACTTGCGTTGATTGATCCTGAAAACAGTCTTTCACTTGCCGCATTTGCTGCAGCGCTATTCCCTTTGCAGTCGGCATTAAGTGCCGGCATAGATGCCACAGCGTTTGCCTGTTCACATCTTGAACAACCTGATTTATTTATCCGTATTCGGCCTGCATACCTGGAGTCGGTTCAGAAAAAACTGAGCAAGGCCGGTGTTCCCTTTATTATGGAAACCAGTGATGGTTGCAGGCTTCCGAATGGATTTAAGGTTGAAGAATTGTTCCGTTTGAACCAGGAACTGGTGGTGCAGGACCTGAATTCACAACGTGCGGGTGCGATGGTCGAGGAAATAGTCGGCAGTCTGTGTCAACAGGAAGACCTGGCTATCTGGGATGCCTGTGCCGCCAGCGGAGGTAAATCCATTTTTGTGTTTGACCGGTTACCTGGTGCCCGACTAACAGTGTCCGACATACGTAGTTCTATTTTACAGAATTTATACCAGCGTTTCCGCCAGGCGGGACTTTATTCATATTATGGCTTTGTGGCTGATTTATCTGATCCGGCCAAAGCAGGAGAGGAGTACAGGAAGCTGGCACCGCAACAGCTGATCCTTGCTGATCTTCCCTGCACCGGTAGCGGTACCTGGAGCCGGACGCCGGAACAGCTCTGTTTCTTTGATGCAGGTACTATTGAAAACTATGCTGCCTTGCAAAAAAAAATCCTGGCTTTGCTCATTCCCAAACTGGCAGATGGAGGCTACTTACTCTACATTACCTGTTCTGTATTTAGTAAGGAAAATGAAGCGAATATCAACTGGCTGCTGGAAACCTATCCGCTTCAATGTTTAAAAATGCAGACGCTGAATGGATATTCGGAAAAGGCGGACTCCATGTTCGCGGCATTACTGCAAAAGTTGTAGGTTTATAGGATGAGAAATCGTCTGTTCTTCTGCGTTATTTTACTTGTCTGTTTTACATTTTCCCTTCAGGCTGCAACGGTTGATACATTGCTGACCCGGAGTGCGTCTATGAAGAAGGATATCAAAGCGGTGGTAATCAAACCGGCTGGTTATGAAACCGGAAAACGTTTTCCGGTAGTTTATCTTTTACATGGTTACAGTGATAATTACCGTGGCTGGATTGAAAAAGTGCCTGTTATCAAAGAAGATGCGGACCGGTACAATGTGCTGATTATTTGTCCGGATGGCGGTTACAGCAGTTGGTATTGGAACAGTCCTGTTGATCCTGCTTTTCAATATGAAACCTATGTGGCTGAGGAACTGGTAGCGATTATTGATCGCCAGTTTAAAACCATTCCAACTGCTGCCGGTCGTGCTATTACCGGTCTCAGCATGGGAGGACATGGCGCATTGTATCTGGCTTTAAAACATCCGGATGTTTTTGGTGCAGCGGGAAGTATGAGTGGGGGAGTAGACATCCGCCCATTTCCAAATAACTGGGATATGGCAAAAAGGCTCGGATCATATGCTGAGAATATAACACGATGGGAAGAAAATACTGTGATCAATTTGCTGCACCTGGCACAACCAGGTAAACCAGCCTTGATGATCGATTGCGGAACGGCAGATTTTTTCTTCGCTGTAAATGAAAGGTTGCACCAGGAATTACTGTATCGCAATATTCCTCATGAATACATAACAAGGCCGGGGGCACACAACTGGGACTACTGGAAGAAAGCAGTTCGCTTCCAGCTTTTATATTTTCATGAATTCTTCCGGGAGAAAAACAGTAATAGTTAATTGTGGCTGATCAGGCGTAAGCGAATACCTCCTCCCTCAGTTCTTCCATAAGGGAAGGGTTGCG
>JAGKTB010000199.1:0-4587 GCA_018993145.1 Flavihumibacter sp. | reverse complement strand
CTATAATTGCACCGTGGGGTCCTGATGCGGTTGACTGGATAGCCTCGGTAATTCCAGTTTTCAAGGATATTATGACTGAGATTGGTGGATTCCTGGAGCGATTTTCAGAAGAAAAAAATCCATCCATACGTACTGTTTAGCAACCTGGCGGGAGATGGCGCTACTAGTAATTATTGAGCTAAATGGACTATTTTAGCAATTCATTGGAAGTATTATTTTTACGAAGAGATGCAATACGAGATCAAACAGCTGGATAAATTCAAGTACATCGAGGAAGGGGAAGGTGAACCTTTGGTCCTGCTCCATGGTCTTTTTGGGGCCCTTAGCAATTTCAGAGACCTGATCGAATACTTTCGGAATCACTATAAAGTGGTGGTTCCCATGCTGCCGTTGTTTGAACTCGACATCCTGCATACTTCAGTGGGAGGTCTTCAAAAATTTGTTTACAAATTCATAGAAGCAAAAGATTACAGGAATATCCATTTACTTGGCAACTCACTGGGCGGACATGTAGGTCTTGTTCATGTTTTAAAGCATCCCGAAAGAATTCGTAGCCTGATCCTGACCGGTAGTTCGGGACTGTTTGAGAATGGAATGGGGGATACCTATCCCAAACGTGGCGACTACGAATACATCAAGAAAAAAACTGAAGTCACGTTTTATGACCCCAAAATGGCTACCAAAGAGTTGGTGGATGAAGTTTATGAAATCACCACCAGCCGCCTGAAAGTCATAAAGATCATCGCTCTTGCGAAAAGCGCAATCCGCAACAATTTAGGTGAGGAATTAAGCCAGATTCAGCAACCAACCCTCCTGGTCTGGGGAAATAATGACACCATTACGCCTCCTTTTGTTGGGAGAGAGTTTAATAGATTGATTCCCAATAGTGAACTGCACTTTATCGACAAATGCGGACATGCCCCAATGATGGAGCGTCCTGAAGAATTCAACAAAATTCTTCATAAATTTTTGACGAAACTCAATGAGCCGGCAGCGGTTGCCTGAGAATTGTCGTCTATACATAAACGAAACAAGTGATCAATAAGGACCTGATATCGGTTTCACTCCCTGTATTGTCTGTAAAAGACCCGATTTACAGGGCTATGCAGTTGATGGATGACTGCAATGTGATCCATTTGCCACTTGTTGAAGAAGACATTTATCTGGGGCTGATTGCTGAATCGGATCTGCTTAATAGTGAAGACGACAGCAAAACACTCGAAACCATCAGCGGTGCCATTTCCAGGGTGAGGGTGAGTCCGAACGGACATTTTACCGAGGCGGTTCAGCTGGCAAATGAATATGGATTGGCGGTTGTGCCAGTTACGGAAACCAATTTCGAGTGGGTGGGGGCCATCGCGGCAGCCGATCTGCTAAAATTTACAGGCCATATCATAGGAGCCGATGAACCCGGTGGTATTATTGTCCTGGAAATGGATAAAAGAAATTTCGCCTTCTCTGAAATCTACAAACTAGTAGAAACAAACGATGCCCAGATTACCCAGCTGAATACATACTTTGACAACAACCTGGGCGTTTTATATGTTACACTTAAATTGAATAAGTTCGAACTATCCGATATTGTTGCCACTTTTCAGCGCTATGAATACCAGGTTCGGTACTATTTCGGAGAAGAAATGTATGAAAATGAACTTAGAAACAACTACGACCACCTCATGAATTACCTTAATCTGTAAAAAAAATCAAATTTGATTTCCAGTCTTGGCTGAATCCTGTATTTTCATAGGTACCGTGCACGAAAGGAATGAATATTGTGTGGAAATATAGAATCTGTCTGTTAACGATCCTCTGCTGTTTAGGAAGAGGACTGTTCGCACAATCAAACTTGCCGATTACCGATGAAGCTAAAACAGCACCCGGTTTAAGCCCGCCTGGGGCAATGCCCGTTGAAAGCCCTCCCCAAAGAAGGTTGTTCATGATTGATAAAATCTATATCAACGGAAATAAAAAAACCAAGGACTACATCATTAAAAGAGAACTTCCTTTCAAAGAAGGTGATTCTGTTGCTCTCAATCAACTGGTTGCCCAGTTCCGGCTTGGAAAACAGCAATTGGTGAATACGCGCTTATTTAATGATGTGGTAATTTCTCTTCGGAGTTTTAGGGGCTACCTCGTGGATGTAGAAATTGATGTTAAGGAACGCTGGTATGTTTTCCCAATTCCTTACCTGAAGCCAATTGACCGAAATTTGCAAACATGGGCAGATAAGGGGTATAGCCTGGACCGGATCAATTATGGCGCTAAGCTAAATTATTATAATACTACGGGTAGAAACGATGTTTTGAAAGTCTGGTTGATTACCGGGTACTCACGGCAGGTTCAGGTTTCTTACAACCAGCCATTTATGGATGGATCTCTGAAAAGCGGTTATGGCATTAACTTCAACTATTCTGCAATGAAGGAAGTGAATCCTCTGACCGTGAATAACAAACAGTTTTTTCTAAGAGCGGATTCTCTTCCAAAAGCAGGACGGTTCCTGGAAGAAACCATGACCGGCTCCGTTCAGTGGAATTACAGACCCGGACTTAAAACCCGACACGTTATAAGGGCTGGATTTGGGATGAGTAAAATTGATAGTGCGGTCTGGAATGTGAACAACAATTACATCAGTAAATCCGGCAGAACTCAGGTAGTTTATCCTGAGATCAGCTATACCATGAACTTTCTGGATGTGGATTATGCACCTTATCCTTTAAGAGGTTTCATGGCTGAGACTCAACTGGTCCGTCGCGGTTTCGGATCCGATGTAGGCATGTGGCTATTGAATGTGAAGGCTACCAAAGCCTGGGAAATCGGGGCCAAAGGATCTTTCTCAACTCAACTTACGAGTACTTTACGGCTTCCCTTCAAACAGCCTTTTAACCAGCACCGCCTGATGGGATATGGTGACTTTTATCTGCGGGGAATGGAAAAATATGTGATTGATGGGGTGCTGGGTGGAATGACCAGAAATACGCTTCGTCGCGAAATTCTAAATTTTTCAGTACCACTACCAATCCGTAGCCAGAGCCATGATCGGGTGCCTTTCAGAATCTATGCAAAAGCCTATGCCGACCTGGGTTACTCTTATTCGAAGTATTTCCGGGAAAATTCACTAAATAACAAATTGCTCACAACGGCCGGCTTCGGAATTGATATTGTTTCACTGTACGATGTCGTATTACGCTTTGAATACAGCTTCAATCAACTGGGGCAGAACGGCTTCTTTTTTCACGTCCGGAATGATTTTTAATGGCCTATCTTTCCGGTGGCTAAAACAGATACATGAAAGTGGCGATTTACAGCCGGGTAATCGACCAGGATGATTATTCGGAAATACAGAACTTATTCGATGAACTCAATAGCCTGCAGATAGAGCCGGTTATTTACCAGGCATTTTTTGAACAGATTGCCCCGGTTGTCCGCTTCCATCTCGATAAACTCACCACCTTCAACAATTCAGAAGACCTGGATGAGTCCATTGAATTTGTTATTAGTTTAGGTGGAGATGGAACCCTGCTTGATACAGTAACCCTGGTTCGGAATAAAAAAATCCCAATCCTTGGAATTAATTTTGGCCGACTTGGATTTCTGGCAAGCATCGGTAAAGAAGAGCTTAAAACTGCTGTCGCTTCTATGGTAAACCGGCAGTTTGTGATTGATCGCCGCTCTCTGATCCACCTGGATGCGGATAAGTTGCTGTTCGGCGAAACTCCTTATGCACTTAATGAGTTTGCTATCCATAAAACAGATATTTCTCCGATGATTAAGATTCATACCTACCTGAACGGTGAATTCTTAAACACCTACTGGTCGGATGGCCTCATCGTAAGCACACCTACCGGATCAACCGGTTATTCCCTGAGTTGCGGCGGACCGATCGTATTTCCGGATTCCGGAAGTTTTGTGATTACACCGGTAGCCCCGCATAACCTGAATGTTCGGCCTTTGATAGTACCGGATGATAATATCATATCCTTTGAAGTTGAATCCCGGTCTGAAAATTTCATCTGCGCATTGGACAGCCGCCGCGAAATTGTTAGCAAAAACATACAATTGGCCGTAAAACGAGAGAAATTTGACGTAAGTATTGTACGTCTCAATGAAAATAATTTCCTTAGCACTTTAAGGAACAAACTTTCATGGGGGTTGGATACACGTAATTAGCATTTCCTTTATCTGCTCCTGATTTGATTATACGTTATATTGCAATATGAAGAAACTGATTCTGCCGCTATTGGCAGTACTTACCCTGCATTCCGCTGCCCGGGCCCAGATGGAATCTGTAACCCAGGAAGGTGAGATTGGCGTATCTATTGGAGGCGCCCACTATTTTGGCGATCTTAATACATCTGCCAAGGTGAACAGGGCCAAATTCGCATTTGGTGTGTTTTTCCGCAAACAGTTTGGAAATTATATAGCGGTTCGCGTTGGCGGCCAGTTTGCCCAGCTGGGATATGCCGACAAATATTATTCAGATAATGAATTTCAGCGTCGGAGAAACCTGAGCTTTAATAGTAATGTCTGGGAGCTGGCATTACAAGGCGATTTCAATTTCTTTAAATTTGTCCCAGGTTCTTATGATCA
>JAGKTB010000198.1:0-7621 GCA_018993145.1 Flavihumibacter sp. | reverse complement strand
ACCATCCTTAAAATCTGCCTGCTATTTTTGTTGGTGCTGTAGAGCAGATCAGCAGGCCTGATGGCGCAGGAAAAGCCGGGATAGGATACCATCAGAACCAGGTAGATCCGGTTTTTCAAAACCATTCAGAAGGAGACGGGATTGTATGTAGATAAGCAGGGGAATCCTGAAAAAGAAGCTGTCAACAGCTTATCTGAATTGCAATCGGTAGGATCCAACTACACCAAGAGAATACCCAGTTCTTTTGTTGGCAAGCCCGTTTACCTGCAATTCACCATTAAAAATGACCTGGACACAGTCAGCGCCGTCTATTTTTTGCCAGGCATGTATTTCGAAGACATTGATTTATTCCGGTACAATAGGCAAACCAACCAACTGGAACCTGAGCCAGAATACCCTGGCCAAGGGATATTTGATCCCAATGTGGTCAGTAAACTAATGTTGCAGCCTGGCGAGACAGCCACTTTTGTCACCAAACTGGCCTTTATCAAAACCACTATCAATACTATTACCCCTACACTCAGTTTTGGCCATTTTCTTCCAACCCTGTTGACCGAATTGCAGAGTGAGCGCAAGATCAATACTGTGATATCTTTCCTGGTATGCGGTATTATGCTGATGATGATTTTTTATTCACTGGCTGAATTTTACATCAACAGGAACCGGGTATTCCTGTATTATTCCGCGTATGCGATTCTGCTCGGGGTTATGTTCTTTTTCAAGGCCTACCTGTTTAAAACCCCGACGGTTTCGAATTACTTTTTTGAATCCTATTTTGATTTTATCCTGCAGGCAGGCGGAACGCTGTTTTACTTCATGTTTCTCCGGAAATTCACACAGTCGGCAACAGAATTTCCGCTTCTGAATAAGGTTCTGCTGATTCAGCAGATCGTAACCATTTCCGGCATGCTGCTTTTTACTATCCTTCATTTTTTCACAGATCTTTTCCAGGTACAAAACCTGGTAGAGAATATTGTGAAATACGCCTGGTCGGCCTGTACTGTATTCTTTATCATTTTTGCTATTGTCAAACGCCATCACTTACTGACCTACCTTGCTATAGGCCATTGCTTCCTGTTTGCTGGCGGATTGCTTTCCCTTTTCCTGATCAACTCCACCTACCGGTTTAATCCCTACCTAGGCTCACTGGTAAACGACTCCCTGTTCTGGTATGAAATGGGTATTCTGTTCGAACTGATGTTTTTCCTGGTTGCCCTTTCCTATAAAAACAGGCTTGATATTTCTGCAAGAGCCCGTGAAAAAGAAAGGCTGTTGCTGGAGTATGAAAAAAGTGCGATTGAACGAAAAATGGCCGTGCTTGCTGCCAAACAGGAAGAGAGAAACCGGATCTCTGCAGATATGCACGATGAACTAGGATCCGGCGTTACGGCGATCCGGCTGATGAGTGAACTTGCAAAAACCAAATTGAAAGATCATTCCCTTCCCGAACTGGAACGAATTTCCAACTCAGCCAATGACCTGATCAGTAAAATGAACACCATCATCTGGACTATGAAAAGTTCCAATGATACGGTAGACAATATGATCGCATATGTCAGATCCTATGCTGCAGAGTTTTTTGACACTACTGAAATCCGTTGTATAGTAGAATATCCTGAACAATTACCTGCTATTGAAATGAGTGGAGAAAAGAGGAGGAATGTCTTTCTATGCATCAAAGAATCACTTAATAATGCACTGAAACATTCCAGTGCCACAGAGGTACGAATCCTCTTTAAAATTGGCCCTCACCTGGTTATTCAAATTATTGACAATGGTGTTGGCGTGAAATCGATTAATATATCCGAATTCAGCAATGGACTAACGAATATGCGCAAACGAATGGAATCTATTGATGGTCACTTCTCCATCCGAAATGAGAATGGAACCACTGTTACGTTAAGCATTCCGCTTCAATAAGGCAAGGAAGAGAAAAATCCAGCCGACTACCAGGAATACGCCGCCAATGGGAGTGATCAGTCCCAACTTCGAAAGGCCGACAGTATCAGTAGCTTTCAGCAGCGTTAACAGGTAAAGAGATCCACTGAACAGGAGGATGCCGACCAAAAAACACTGCGCGGCTCTTCTTAAATGGGCAGACTGAACATGCATTGCAATCAATCCGGTAGCAAGCAATGCAAACACATGATAAAAATGATAGCGCACACCGGTATCGAAGGTGGTTACAGTTTCCGGTGGTACAAGCTGCTTGAGTCCATGTGCTCCGAATGCGCCAAGAATAACTGCCAGTGCACCCAGCAGGGCAGCGCTGGATAGTATTGATTTACTCATGAATTATTGCTGCTTTAATCTGATCAAGAGAAAGTTCTTCTTCGTGCAAGGCGAGATGCGCCTGCTCATAATACATTTTACGGTCGTGCAGTTTCTTGATGATAAAGGATTTCATCTCCTCATCAGGAATATCTTTCAGTAAGGGGCGATGTTTTTTCTCTTTAAGCAATCTGTCAATCAATACCGGTGTAGCAGTATTCAGCCAGATCACTTTACCATGCTCCTTCATGTAATCAATATTTCCAAAGAAACAGGGAGTACCTCCGCCACTCGAGATCACAAAATCATCATGGTTTTCGGTCAGGTTGATCAGTGTGTCTTTTTCAAGCAGGCGAAAATACTCCTCTCCTTTTTCTGCAAATATTTCGGTGATGGGTTTGCCTTCTCTGAAAACAATCACATCATCCAGATCAAAGAATGGAATGTTCAGGGAATCTGACAGTTTTCTTCCCCAATGCGATTTTCCGCTCCCCATAAAACCAATCAGATAGATTTTCATATTAACTGAATGCATTCAGTCCGGTTACATCCATACCGGTTATTAATAAATGAATATCATGCGTGCCTTCGTAGGTGATCACACTTTCCAGGTTCATCATATGACGCATCACACTGTATTCTCCTGTAATACCCATTCCACCGAGCATTTGACGGGCGTCTCTGCAAACATTGTGAGCTACTTCACAACCGTTGCGTTTTGCCATACTTACCTGGGCAGGCGTAACCTTGCCTTCGTTCATCAGCACTGCAACTCTCCAATTCAATAATTGTGCCTTGGAAATTTCAGTGATCATTTCAGCCAGTTTCTTTTGCTGCAACTGAAAACCTGCGATCGGCCGGTCAAATTGAACCCGTTCTTTTGCATAACGAAGAGCAGTATCATAACAATCCATTGCTGCTCCTACAGTACCCCAGGCAATCCCGAAACGCGCTTTTGTCAAACAACTCAGCGGACCTCTCATTCCTTTCACATTGGGAAGAATATTCGCCTTTGGAACTTTTACATTATCAAACACCAGTTCCCCGGTGGCTGAGGCCCGGAGGCTCCACTTACCATGCGTAGTGGGAGTGCTGAATCCTTCCATGCCTCTTTCAACAACCAATCCGTGTACAACGCCCTCTTCATTTTTTGCCCATACCACTGCGATATCAGCAAAAGGGGCATTCGAGATCCACATTTTTGCTCCATTCAGGATCACATGATCACCCGCATCTTTGAAATTGGTAAGCATGCCAGCAGGATTACTACCATGATTGGGTTCTGTTAATCCAAAACATCCTAACCATTCACCACTTCCAAGTTTAGGCAGGTATTTTTTACGCTGCTCTTCATTTCCATATTCATAAATCGGGAACATCACCAATGAACCCTGTACAGAGGCAGTAGAACGAACGCCACTATCTCCTCTTTCCAGTTCTTGCATCATCAAACCGTAGGAGATATAATCCAGTCCGCCTCCTCCATATTCCGCCGGAATAGTGGGACCAAAAACACCCAGTTCTCCCATCTGCTTTACGATTTGGCGGGGAAACTCAGCTTTCTGTGCATACTCTTCAATGATCGGAGAAATCTCCTGTTTCACATAATTGCGGACAGCATCGCGGATCATTTTGTGTTCTTCAGTCAACAAATCATCCAGTTGCAAATAATCGGGAGATTGAAATAGGTCCTGGGCCATGGCATCGTTTTTTTTATCGTACTAATGTAATCAGTTTACTGTAAATAGTTGCTCATCTCTGCCTGGTACTGGCTTGCGATGATGCGGGCTTCTTCTGCGAAATCTTCTTTTTCGGAAGCATATATAATGGCCCTGCTGGCATTCACCAGCAGTCCTGCATCTTTATTCAGCGCTTTCTCTGAAATCTCACGCAAACTTCCTCCCTGTGCACCAACTCCCGGTACCAGGAAAAAATGATCTGGCAACCAGGATCTGATTGCACTGAATGCTTCTGCCTGGGTAGCTCCCACCACAAACATCAGGTTACCCGGATTTCCCCAGGACGCGACTGTCTTCATTACTTTTTCATAGAGGTATTCAGCACCCATCTTTTGCAATTCAAAATCGGCAGCCCCTTTATTACTGGTTAATCCCAGCACGATGGTCCATTTGTTTTCATACTCCAAAAATGGCTGCACACTGTCGGCACCCATGTAAGGCGCAACAGTGATCGCATCAAAAGGAAGTGCTTCAAAAAATGCTTTTGCATATTGTGAACTGGTATTCCCAATATCACCTCTTTTGGCATCCGCGATTTTCAGATGTGTGGAAGGAATGTAGTGCACGGTTTCTTCCATGATCTCCCAGCCGCGGGGGCCCATCGCTTCGTAAAATGCGGTATTGATTTTATAGCTAACGCAAGAATCGAGCGTAGCATCAATGATGGCTTTATTGAATGCCAGTACAGCATCCGGCCTTTGTTTTAAATGCGCTGGAATTTTATCCGGGTCCGTATCCAATCCAACACAGAGATAGGATTTTTTCTTTTGTATCTGCTCAACCAGTGATTGCCTGTTCATGAGAACGAAGATAAGAAGGATTAGCCGCCCAGCACTTGGGCAAAGCGCCAGATTTCTTCATATCGGTTATATAAAGGCACAGGTGCCAGCCTGATTACATCTGGTTCCCGCCAGTCGACAAAAAATCCATTCCGGGTCAGTTCATCGAATAATTCCCTGCCTCCCTGTTTTACCAACAGCGATACCTGGCAACCCCGCGCTGTGGCAGCTGCAGGTGTCAGTACGTGGAACTTTCCCGGATTTGCTTCACTGATCTGCTCTAACAGAAACCGAAGATAAGCAGCCATCTGTTTTGCTTTTTGCAAACAGGAATCAAATCCGGCAGTTTCAAAAATTTCAAGAGAAGCGCGAAGGGATGCATACAAAATTGGCGAAGGGGTGCTGAGTTGCCAGCCCTCTGCAGACTCCATGGGCACAAAGCCTTTTTCCATTTTGAAACGCGTATTCTTTTCATAGCCCCACCACCCTGCAAAGCGATGAAGGGATTTATCCTGGTGATAACGTTCATGAATAAACGCAGCACCAATAGCACCCGGACCGCCATTCAGGTATTTATAATTACACCAGCAGGCGAAGTCAACCTTCCATGCATGGAGTTGGAGTTCAATATTACCAGCCGCATGCGCCAGGTCGAATCCAACTTTTGCTCCCACTGCATGGCCTGCGCTGGTGATATCTTCCATGTCAAAAAGCTGCCCGGTATAATAGTTCACGCCGCCCCAAAGAATAAGTGCCAGCTCCTCTCCTGTCTGCTGAATGGCAGCCAGGATATCTTCCTGATGAATGGTAACTTCTCCAGAACGCGGACTCACTTCAATCAATACTTCTTCCGGATCATAACCCAATGCTTTGATATGTGTTTCAAACATATACTGATCACTCGGAAAAGCTTTGGCTTCACAAATAATTTTAACGCGTTTGCCTGCAGGCCGGTAAAAACTAACCATCAGGAGGTGCAGGTTTACAGTAAGCTGGTTCATCACTACCACTTCACTGGGATGCGCACCCACGATCTTTGCAAGAGGGCCAACCAGGTGATCGTGGTAATTCAGCCAGGGATCCTCACCCATGAAAAAACTCTCCACGCCATATTTTGCCCATTGGTCGAGCACTTTCTGAATATATGGACCGGTATTCTTTGGTTGCAGTCCCAAAGAGTTGCCAAGAAAATAAACCTGTTGCTGTCCGTGTTCTTCAGGAATGATAAACTGCTCGCGAAAACCCGCCAGTGAATCAGCAGCATCAAGGGATTGGGCGTATAATAATTCTGAATTCATAATTCTCACTCCTCACTTCTAAAGGCTTCCAGTTCGGCCACCATCCACTGGTATGCTGGTGCCGGTAATATAGGCTGCGGCGGGACTAGCCAAAAACGCAACCAAGGCTGCAGTCTCCTCTGCTTTTCCAAACCGCTTGAGTGGAACCTCTGCAGCCATGGAATGTTCCTGTTCTTCAACAGTAATGCCTTTATCAGCAGCCAGGCTTTGTGCCAAACTTTTTAATCTTGCGGTGGAAGTAAATCCTGGCAATACATTGTTCACTGTAATTCCAAACGGTCCCAGTTCATTCGCCATGGTCTTTGACCAGGAAGCAACTGCACCCCGAATCGTATTGGAAACTCCCAGGTTATTGAGAGGGATCTTAACAGAGGTGGACACGATATTGATGATTCTGCCATAGCCCAGTTTTTTCATTCCAGGTACAACTGCCTGGGTTAACAACTGGTTGACGACTACATGTTGCTGAAAAGCATTCAGAAACTGGTCAGTATCCGCATCGATTATTGGTCCGGGTTTAGGCCCGCCGGTGTTGTTTACCAGGATGCTGATGGTGTGCTTTAACAGGATTTCTTCAATCGTTTTTTTAACTGCATCCGGACTGGAAAAATCAGCCACAGCAAAACTGTGCTCTTGCCCTTTTGAAGTATCGAGTGAATTGACGGCTGTCTGCAAAGAGCCCTCATTGCGTGCCAGTAAAATACAGTTGGCCCCGAGCAGGGCAAGCTCCCTGGCTGCAGCCAAACCAATGCCCTGGGTGCTTCCGCAAACCAGGGCAGTTTTATTTTCAAGAGATAATTGCATGGATTTTTTTTAGGCTACCACTTCAATTACGCGGGTGGCTTCCAGGCTGGCATTGCGCATCGCGATGCTGCGTGCTGCCAGTCCGGCAAAATCAGAAAATGCTGACTTCGTGATTTCATCATCCGTCATCATGATCGGCATTCCTTTATCACCACCTTCACGGATGGATTGCACCAGCGGAATCTGTCCCAGGAAGGGAATATCATATTCCTCGGCCAGTTTTTTTCCACCTTCTTTTCCAAAAATATAATACCTGTTATTGGGCAATTCTGCAGGCGTGAAATAGCTCATGTTTTCAACAATTCCGATGATAGGCACTTTGATCTGCGCCTGGCCAAACATAGCGATTCCTTTTTTCGCATCTGCCAGGGCAACATCCTGTGGAGTGGTAACTACAATTACACCTGTAACTGGTACTGTTTGCATCAGGGTCAGGTGAATATCGCCGGTTCCGGGAGGCATGTCAATAACCAGGTAATCCAGTTCATCCCAGAAAACATCTGTAACAAATTGTTTGATAGCACTGCTGGCCATTGGTCCGCGCCAAACCACTGCATTTTTCTCATCCACCAATAAACCAATTGACATCAGTTTAATACCATAGCGTTCCATAGGGACAATCAAGCCCTTCTCTCCGCCTGCCATCATTTTCGGGCGTTCACCACGAACCCCAAACATGATGGGAACACTTGGTCCGTATATATCTGCATCCATCAGTCCGACTTTAGCG
>JAGKTB010000197.1:0-5542 GCA_018993145.1 Flavihumibacter sp. | reverse complement strand
CCTGGTATAAAACAGGTGGCTCTTTCCTGGTTGTCATTACCCTGGTTACTGCCTTGTTTATGTATGCGGGATTGGGTAAAACAGCCGACTGGAGCCGGTTAGGAGAAATGCTGCCTTTTATACTGCTGTTTTCTGCTACCAATGCATTCAATGAAGAAATCATTACCCGATTTGCTGTTGTGGGATTACTTGATGGGGTGGTTAATCCTATTCAGATTATCTGGACTGCAGCCCTTATATTCGGATTGGTTCATTATTTTGGAAATCCAGGCGGACCGGCGGGTGTCCTGATGGCTGGTTGCCTCGGCTGGATTTTAGCCAAATCCGTTATTGAAACAGGTGGTATGGGAACTGCCTGGATCATCCATTTTGTGCAGGATATCGTTATTTATACACTGCTTTTACTTTCAACTCAAAAACCATGAGAAATTTTCATTTGTCGTTCTTTTTGATTGCTCTTGTATGGCTGCTTAGTTGTAAGGAGGCAAAGCAAGAGAAACCTGTAAAACCGATTGATAATCCGGAAATTGAGCAGCTCTTCCTCAAGGATATTGAAGTGCGTGAGCTCGATGCCAGAACCGATACCGTAATCCTGGAGAACTATGATAAAGTGCATCGCAACCGGATTTTTGAGTTGCTGGCAACCGGCCAGGTGAAGACTCCGCTTGATAAATTCCGCGCCGCCCTGATCCTGCAACATACTGCCGGTAAACTTTGTGAGGGGGAACTAGGCAGTGTGAGTCCCGAGAATTATTTACTGGCTTACCATCTTTCCAGTACAGCCTTGCAGGAATTGAAGGCAGCGAATGATACTGCCTCCCTGAAAAAGGAAAACTTCCCAAGAATGGTTGCGTTGAATTATGATCGCTTTCTCCTATACACGGAAGGCTATCAGAAATATGGTACCCAATTCGTGTTTGATGCTGCTACCGGAGCTTCGCTGCTGGCACCTATCGATACTACCCTGGCTACAGATGAGGAGCGCATCCGGTTGAATGTAGCGCCCCTGAGCGAGTTGCTTTCCAAACACAAGATGAAGCCGTTACCTGTCACTTCTTCCCCAGCTCCGCCGCCAAATGAATAGCTTCCCGTATTCTCAGATAGGTTCCACAGCGGCAGATATTCCCGCTCATTGCTGCATCAATGTCTTTATCTGTAGGATTGCTGTTTTTTCTTAGCAAGGCTGCAGCAGACATGATCTGGCCGGTTTGGCAATAACCACATTGCGCTACATCCAGTTCCAGCCAGGCCTTCTGAACAGGATGCTCAATCGTTTCAGACAAACCTTCTATGGTTACTACTTTTTTGCCCGCCGCCTGGCTTACCCTTGTTACACATGAGCGCACTGCTTCCCCATTCAGGTGTACAGTACAGGCACCACACTGCGCCATACCACAACCATATTTGGTTCCAACCAGGTCCAGGTGGTCTCTGAGTACCCACAACAACGGGGTTGCAGGATCTACATCTAAGGTGTATGCTTTATTATTGATAGTTAAGGAGATCATAGTGGTGAAAATTTTGTTGTTAGAAAGCTCTTTTCGCGCCAGTTAACTGAGGACCATAAGGCTGGTCGTAATAACGTTTCCCGGTTGCTCTGTACAAGGCATTGGCAACCGCACCAAATACAGGTGGAAAAGGTGGTTCACCCAGGCCCGTTGGATCAATGTCATTTTGCACAAAATGTACTTCAATCTTTTTCGGCGTTTCATTCATTCTAATCATTTTATACCGATGGAAATTATTCTGTTCAGCCGCTCCCTCCTTATGCGTGAGTACACCATATAATGCATTTCCAATTCCATCAACTACTGCTCCCTGCACCATATTGGTGGATGCATCCGGGTTTACAACGATCCCGCAATCAATTGCACTGAACACCTGATCAACAGTGGGTTTGCCATCTTTGTTGATGAAGTCAATGACATGAGCTGCATAGGAATTGTGACAGAAATAGGCTGCCACACCGCGACTGTATTTTTTATTTTCTTCCTTATTCCAGCCGGATTTTTCTTTCACCAGCTTTAATACACCTGCATAACGGTCAGCATCATACTCATTGTTTTTTCCAACCGGATTTTCTTTGGCGCGTTGTAACAACTCCAATCTGAAATCAATCGGATCCTTGCCCATCGCTTCTGCCAGTTCATCCAAAAAGGATTGTTCTGCAGCTGCATTGAAATTGGAACGGGGCGCCCGGAATGCTCCAATCGTGATATTGGATGGAATCTCCCAACCTTCTGCCAGGTAGTTGTCAACTGCACCTGCCGGAAATCGGTTCGCATGAATCGCATGTTCGGGAATACCACCTCCTTTTACATGAAAGCCAATCAGGTTTTTATTGGCATCCAGCGCAGCCCGGTACGTGGCAGTATACATGGGGCGATAAATACCATAGGTCATATCATCTTCCCGGGTATAAATCAGTTTAACCGGTGCCTTTACCTTTTTTGAAATCAAGGCAGTCTCCGCCAGGTAATGCCCATAAGCCCGGCGACCAAAGCCACCGCCCATACGGGTCATCTGTATTTCAATTTTATCTGCTGGAAGCCCTAATACTTTGGAAAGCAGGGGCTCCGTCCAGGCAGGTGCCTGTAAAGGACCTACCAATAACGCTTTATCGGCTTCAACATGCGCGAAGAAATTCATCGGCTCCATACAGTTATGGGCCAAAAAAGGCCCATGGTAGGTACGTTCGATGATTTGTGCAGCATTTTTGAAAGCTGCTTCTGGATCACCATCTTTTCTAAGTTGCTGGGCAGGCCGATTGGCATATTCCTGCATCAGTTTCCGTTGTTCACTGGTGGTTTCCAGTTTACCTGGTACAACTACTTCTTTTTTACCACCCCTGCCATTGATAGTGTCTTTTGTTTCACCAGCCGGCTCCCAGTTTACTTTCAATTTTTTCCGGGCATTCATCACTTCCCAGGTCGTCTTTCCAACTACTACCAGCAATTCATTAAAGGTGCGGGTATCAAAACCTCCCTGCTCCATGCCATCTGCGTACAATGTTTGCCGGAATACATCCTTGATCCCGGGCATTTTCAAAGCTTCTGTTGCATCAAAGGATTTTAGTTTCATGCCAAATGCTGGCGGATGTTCAATCATCGCGATCAACATTCCCTCCTGTTTATAATCGATGCCAAAGAGTGGTTTGCCAGATACAATTTTTTGTCCCTCTACATTCTTTTTTGAAGTCCGCACCAACTTGAAGTGCTTAACCTCTTTAAGCTTCATGCCTTTGGGGATGGGAATAGTGGCGGCCTTGGATGCAAATTCTCCTTAGGTGCCTGATTTACCTGCTTTTTCATGATAGATCATCCCTGATTTGGCTGTCAGTTCTTCTGCTGGCAGATTCCAGGTTTGAGCAGCCGCCAGCAGCAACATTTGTCGCGCTGCAGCACCTGCTTCCCGAAGGGGTTTCCAGTACATCCGTATTGAATTACTGCCGCCTGTGAACTGAGGCCCCAATTTTACATTATCATGAGGGCCCATTTCTACTATAATCTTGTCCCAGTCTACCTCCAGTTCCTCTGCTACCATCATGGGTAAGGAGGTCATTACATTCTGACCAAACTCTGGGTTTGGATTTAAAATTTTGATCTTATTATCCGGGGTGATTTTTATGTAACCGGTTATTTCGTACCATTGGTCCTCGGCTTCCAGGTCTGTAGCCAGGGGGCCTTTTTTGAAAGCAGAGAGGAAGGTGAAGCTGAGTAAGAGTCCGCCTCCGGCCAGGGCGGATGACTTCAGAAAAGTTCGCCGATTAACGGAGTTATTGGTCTGGCTCATGGTTATTTATTTTACTGTAAGTTACCTTAAATATGTTGCCAAGTTCGTATTGTTCAGGGTTGGACGGGATATATAAATTCCGGATTTTCCTACCATTTTTACAGATCGCCGAATCTTGTCATAGGGTAATTTATGAAATCTGTACAGGGTCTAATTTTATTGGAGCAAAAAAAGTTGCCTGCTTACCCAACCCTTTTGTTCCTGGCTGGGGTATATGAATAGTAAACTATTCATCAACGAAACAAAACATATGAAAACCTGGATTTTATTCATTCTCTCCTCTTCACTTCTTGCCTGCGGCAGTCCCAATATGCAGATTGCAATTCCCGATCGATTTAAAGAACAGGCGATTCAATATCCGGTGAAAATTGCAGGCACCGGTGAGGGTAGAAAACCAGTGCAGGTAGGGCCTTATTCCACCTCCAGGATCAAACGCGGCTTGCTCACCACCAGGGGGCGGTATAACAGGGATCAACAATCGCTTTTACAGGAGAATCTCCTCAATCTGTTTCAGATTGAATTAGGCAGTTTGCGTACCGTGCAGCGGGATAGATTTGAGTTTGTCTTTCAGGATGGATCACAGTCTATTCAGGTACTCGCGCAGGAACAGGAAATCTCCGAAGGCGCAAGGTTTCAATCCAACACCCGATGGGTGAGTGAAGTGTATCGCGAACAGGTTTTTCAGTATGCTTTTGCTGCCCGGTTTATACCACAAAATAATTCAGCGCGAGGGGAATGGAACCTGGTGCTATACAGCAACTACGATTGGTCGATCCAGCAACCTTTCCGGGCAGCTGATTTCAATGAAGGTGGTTTGCTGGTAAGTTCCGGAGATACACTTACCATCAAAACGGTGCGGGTGCAACGGGTGATCGACAAACAGGGGCAGGAACATGCCATGCCTTTTGCCATCCCATTTGCGTATGAATTCAGAATTGGTGAGGAAGTCTGCGCCATCATTGATACCTGGGGTAAAAATCTATGGCTCTACAAAGAGCTGGATGAAACCACCCGTTCTGCTATTGCTGCTGCTACTACCGCCATCTTGTCGAGGAGAATTCAAAACAGGGTAGGTGCGGGTTAAGCATATTCCGGCCAGGTACAGGGCTCCATTTTAACTGCTGAAAAAGTTGCAGGAAATCCCGGACCAACCGGACTGCAGGCATATACTCCAACTTTAATCGATTTCGGGATGGTATGCAGATGAAAAATGCGCATTTGTTTGAATGTTATGCCATCTATACTTTGCTCTATTAAAAAGTCGTTGCCCCTTCTGGATAACCTGAAATGGATTGACTCTAATCCGGTAGGGATATCGGTTGTTGCCCAATCTGAATAACCCAGGTTGGTGACTACACTACCCAGTCTTGAGATTGATGCATTCTCGAATTCAATGGATGCCTTGAACCAGTTTTCTTCATCGTGGTATACCAGCACCCCGCATTGATCATACAGTTTATTGTACTGAAATCCTGCCTTCACAGAAAAACTGAAATCTTCCGCTGTTTCCGTAACCAGGGCAGGCGCATTGTTTACCCGAAAGCCATAATAGGTCCTTTGCCAGAAATCTGTTTTAGTAGTGGTATGAATGGATACTTTTGCTTCCGTTAGTTCAAAACTGGCCGGTTGATGTAACCACTGCCATTTAGTAAGGTTGATATTGTTTGACATGCTACAAAGATCTTACATTCTCACGTCTGACGTCTCACATCTCACGTCTGACGTCTGACATCTCACGTCTGACGTCTCA
>JAGKTB010000196.1:0-3202 GCA_018993145.1 Flavihumibacter sp. | reverse complement strand
TTTCACTTTTCACTTTTCACCTTTCACAATTTTATATAGCTCCAGCCCGCCTCCTGTTTCAAAATTATTTCACCCACTCCCATTTTTACAAACCCAGCTTCGGGGAGGAGTTGTTCTTTGGAAACATTGCGTTCGCGTAGGGTGTTTTCGCACACTACGAAGTCAATGCCCATTTTTTTGAATTGCGCGATTTTATCGGCCTGGGTGGTTTTGTCTTTCATCATAAACTGAACTCCCGGACCATGCACCACTACTTCTACTTTCACGGAATCACCCCAACCTGCTTTGAGGTTTTTGAGGTTGTTCATGAGTCCCTTCCAGATGAGGGTATCACTGGTATTTAATTGCATCACCAGCTTATGCTTCGGCTCTCCTGTTTGTGCTATGGCACCAGTAAATGCTGATAGCAGCAGGAATGCCAGTATAGTGAGTTGTTTCATACTTAGTTGTTGTTTCAGTGGTTATTCTTTCGGTGTTTCGTCTTTCTCACTTCTCACTTCTCACGTCTGACTTCTCACTTTTCTTCAGCATACTGAACAGCAATCCTCCCATTACGGCAAAATAAACCGTGCTGTTTACAGGTTTGGAAGTGATGGAGCAGGTGCCGGTCACACATCCGATAAAATGATAGTAAAGATATCCTGCGATTCCTCCCAGGAGAACTCCCAATAACATCAGCTTGTTTCTTTGAATAAAAGATTTGATCATAGCGACTGAATTTAGCCAAAGTTCAGGAATTGGGAGTCGCGGTTGCGTGATAAATGTTACCCAAGGGCCACATCCAGCACCATCATCACCACAAAGCCACCGATAAACCCTAGAACTGCTACATCGGTGAATTTATCGCGCTGGGTTTCAGGGATCACTTCTTCTACTACCACATAGATCATGGCGCCGGCTGCAAAAGCCAGGGCGAAGGGCAAAACGGGTTGCATATAAATCACAGCAACAGCACCCAGGACACCGGCAACCGGTTCGACGATGGCGGAGAGCTGACCATACCAGAAACTCTTGGCCCTGCTGACTCCATGTCTGCGCAGGGGCATCGCAACCGCCATGCCTTCCGGGAAGTTCTGCAAACCGATACCAAAAGCCAGGGCGATGGCAGCAGGAATCAGGTGTTCCCCGGCACCAATAGAGGCAGCGCCAAAAAGTACACCAACTGCGAGTCCCTCAGGTATATTATGAAGCGTGATGGCCAATAACAGCAGGGTGGTTTTATGCCATTTGGTTTTCATCCCCTCTGATTCATCCTCTCCAAAATTGATATGGAGGTGGGGCATGAATTTATCGAGCGAAAAGATAAAGAGGGCTCCTGCCAGGAAGCCTACTGCAGCGGGCATCCAGGGAAAATCGGGGTAGAGCTTCTCTGAATATTCAATGCTGGGGGCCAGGAGGGACCAAAAGCTGGCAGCCACCATCACCCCGCCCGTAAAGCCGAGCATGGCATCAAATACACTGCGTTTAATGGTTTTAAAAAAGAATACCAGGGAGGCGCCGGCGGCAGTAACCAGCCAGGTAAATGTTGTTGCTATAAGGGCCGCCCATACAGGCCCGATTTCGGTTAGGAATTGTTCTAGTTGCTTCATGGCGTATAAAAATAATAGAAATCATCCAAAATAATTAGATGAGCCTAAATTTATTTTTAGCCGTATCCTTTCTCACGTCTCACATTTCACGTCTCACGTCTCACTTCCCCGGCTTATAGGTCCGTTCCGCATTCCTCTCTACATCTTCCCTGTAGAACAACACTTCCCTGAACTGGCCCTTGCTGTAAGCTTCTACCTGGTCGCTGAAGTGCGGAGAGGCCGGATCACCACTTTGGCCACCTGCAAGCAGGGCTTTGGCGCGAACTTTCTCACCAAACTCCACAGCACAGATAAAACTGTTGCCATGGATCCCATACCGGTTCCGGGTGCCTGGAAAAACCCGACTGTTATAAGAAGGCAACATGCCCCAGGTTCCGGAAGCAAAGGCAACCGGGAAACTGGTTTTGTTATCATCAAACTGCAAATCAATTGCCGGCGAAATGCGCTGGAAGCGATTGATAGTACCCCAGGCGAGCTGCCATTTTCCATAGCGCTGCGTGAGATCCTGCAGGGTCAGGTACAGTGCCTGCAGCATCTCACGCTGAGGTATACCCGAAATATAGGCACGAGTCTTTTTTACGTGATCCAGGGGTTTGCCATCCTGCGGACCCGCACGCATGATGGAAGGCAGCAATCGCTGTCCCCATTCCACAGCAAGTGTTGTAGCAATAGATGCAGTATCCACCTGGTAATTCCAGTTGCGCAAGACAGCGATTGGTCCGGCCAGCCAGGCATATAAAGTATCAGTAGGTTTCAGTTGTGCATCAAATGCCTGCACCAATTCCGGAATCAATTCCTCAAATGCAGCGAGACGGGGATCATAACCTGCTTTGATGAGTGCATCCAGATCCAGTTTGTCAAGATTGGATAGCACTCTAACGGCATTGACTCCACGAAAATTATCTCCATCGGGAGCCATATAAACAGGGAAGCGCGCTGGATCCGGACTATTACTACCCGCAATCTGGAATGCGGTGCTATTGCAGTGTTGCAGCCATCCATTGGAAGGGTTCACCATATGTACGGTTTCATTGATGGAATGATATCCTTTCCATTCAGTTGCTTTGGTGGTACCATCAACTGGCTGCGTCCAGTCGATGGAAGGATCTCTTTTCGGTATCCGGTTTCCATGCCAGTAAGCGATATTGCCATCTCTATCTGCATAAACCGTGCTATTGGAAAGATTGCCTTTCAGATCCAGTGTTTTCTTGAAATCGTTGAGTCCCTTTACTTTGGTTCGTTGCCAACATTGAATTACGCCCTCCAGCAGGCGGTTATCCGCTTTCATGCTCAGGAGCTGGTTGTTGCGCTTCGCCATAATCGGACCGTGATGGGTGAAGTAGGCTGTGATGTTTTTTTCTTGTATCCCGGCGGATGTTTTATAGCGAATCGTAATTGGCTTTGTTACAACCGGACGAAGTTTTCCCTCATAGCGATACGCATATCCATAGGGACGCTTCTCCACTTTTTCTATATAGGAATCCGCAGCATCCACATAACAGGATGTGTGCATCCAGCCTGCATATTCATTAAAGCCCTGGTAGATGAAAAACTGTCCCCAGGTAACCGCCCCATAGGCATTCAGGCCTTCTTCTGAAACCATATGCACTTCG
>JAGKTB010000195.1:0-4465 GCA_018993145.1 Flavihumibacter sp. | reverse complement strand
AGGGTACGCAGAAACCCTTTATGTTCCCGGATATCGTAATAATCAAGCTGGTGCGCAGCAGCATAGTCGCGAATGCAATTCTTAATGGCATTCGTGGGTTCCGCCATCAGGTGGCAGGTTTTGATATCAATCACCTTATCAAAAAGCCTTGGAACATGAAAACCCAGGGCATTTTCCGGCAGGATCTCTTCCCGGGTGCGAATTTCCTCCGCACTTAAATAGCGCCGGTTGCTGGCAGTAAACTCCAGTTTATTCCGGTAATACCGGGTTTGATCACAGCCCAGAATCGCTGAAATTTCAGGTATCACTACCTTTCCAATTCTCCGTAACTGCTGTTCCACTTCCTGTTGCTTATATAGCAGTTGCTTTTCATATGGCAACATTTGCCACTTACATCCACCACAAATCCCAAAATGCTCACAGAATGGCTCTACCCGGTCGGCAGAGAAGCTGTGAAAATGTTCAGCACGACCTTCAGCCCAGTCTTTCTTGTTTTTACTCAGGCGTACATCCACCACGTCACCGGGCACCGCCCCCTCAATAAAAACCACTTTTCCCTCCACCCGGCTCAATGATTTACCTCCGGCTGCATAGTCTTCAACTGTTAATTTTTCCAGTCGCAGGTTCTTTTTACGCATGCGGCAAAAGTAAACACAATATTATTGTGGCCAATTCGTGAAATTAGCAGTTAATGAAACCAATGAAAAACTGGATCCTGTGCATCTGTCTGGGAATTTGCGGACAAGTTCTTGCTCAATCAGGCAATTCTACCGGTTATGAAATCAGGGTAAGCCTGAATGCCTACCAGAACCAATACCTCTACCTTGCCTATCATTATGGCAAAACCAAGGCACTGGCAGATTCTGCCCTGGTGCAGGCCAATGGAACCGCAGTATTTAAGGGGAACAAACCGCTGCCTGGTGGTATATACATCATGGTATCGCCCAAAAAAGAATTTCTTTTTGAACTGCTGGTGGACAAAGAACAAAAATTTTCCGTACAGGCAGATACTGCCCGATTGCACGATGTAAAATTTACCGGAAGCAGTGACAACAATGAGTTCCTGGCTTATACCGGTTTTATCCAAACCCGGGGAAAGGAAATCTTCGCCCTGCAAAAACAGCTGGCTGCGGCTCCTAACAAGAAGGACTCCCTTGCGCTTCAACAACAGATCGGACAATTGAATACGGCCATTCAACAGTATCGGTCAAATTATATCAGCAAGTCGCCCGGGAGTTTTTTAAGCGCTTTGTTTGCGGCGCTCCAGGAACCGGTTATCCCTCCAGCGGCCCAGCACCCGAAAGGAGTTTACGATACTGCCTGGGCCTACCAGTATTTTAAAGATCATTACTGGGACAATATCAGCTTCAGCGATGAGCGCCTGGTTCGGACACCGTTTTTTGAAGGCCGACTGGAGCGCTATTTCCGTAACCTGGTATCACCCGAGCCGGATTCCATCAAAAAGGAAATTGATTATATGCTGCTGTATGCCCGGAGCAGTAAAGACATGTATCGGTTTCTGCTGACCCATTTTGTTCAGAAGTATATTCAACCGGAATTCATGGGCCAGGATGCGGTATATGTCCATCTGTTTGAAAAATACATCAATGAAAAACCGGAGGTGGACTGGTTTACGGAGAAATACCGCAAACACATGACCGACCGGGCCTATTCACTAATGGCCAACCTGATCGGCAACCCGGCCTGGGACCTTCCACTGGTGGATAGCACTGGTAAACTCAGACCACTTTATGAAGTAAAAGCAAGTTATACGGTAATCTGTTTCTGGGATCCTACCTGTGGGCATTGCAAGGAGCTGGTACCCAAACTCGATTCCATATACCAGGCTAAATGGAAAAGC
This sequence comes from Flavihumibacter sp., assembly GCA_018993145.1. Taxonomy (GTDB): domain Bacteria; phylum Bacteroidota; class Bacteroidia; order Chitinophagales; family Chitinophagaceae; genus Flavihumibacter. The sequence goes on along the minus strand of JAGKTB010000195.1, from coordinate 2,604 downwards.
CAGGGTATCAAAATCTATGGAGTAATGACAGAAGGGGGCAAAGAAAACTGGACTAAGTTCATAAAAGAGCACAAACTGAACGACTGGATCCATGTGTACCAGACACCTGAGCAGCGAAAAGAAGAACAGGATGCAGGCAAGCCCAATTACCGCCAGTTGTACGATGTATATCAGACCCCGGTTTTATACCTGCTGGATGATCAGAAACGAATTATTGCCAAAAAGCTCACCTACCAGCAGATGGATGAGGTCATCTCGATGAAACAACAAAAGCAAGCATCCAAATGAGTTGGAAAAAATGTTTTTTGCTGCTAACAACTGTTTTGTTGCTGATGCCTGCTATCATGCACGCACAAACGCTGTTCAGTTTTGGAGGTAACGAGGTTTCCAAACAGGAGTTCCTGGAAGCTTTCAGGAAAAATAATCCAGAAAAAAAAGCGAGCCGCCTGGAATTGGAAGAATACCTGGAACTCTATATCCGGTACCGGTTGAAAGTTCAATGGGCCTACCAGGCTCAATTGGATACGCTACCATCCATACAGATGGAGTGGGAACGATTTCGTAACCAGGTTGCCGGACAGTACGTGACCGACGACAGCACCTTAAAGGAATTGATTGATGAGGCTTTAAAACGATCAGCCACTGAACGGTTAATCTCACATATCTATGTTGCGGCCGGCAATGATTCAACTGCTGCGGCAGCTAAAATCGATGCAGCGAAAGCAGTTTTAACCAGGGGGGAACCATTCGAAAAAGTGGCGCTTCAATTCAGTGAAGATCCTTCCGTGCAACAAAATAAAGGATTGATTGGCTGGATTAGTGTGTTTACACTCCCTTATGAGCTGGAAAACCTTGCCTATACTACTTCATTAAATCAGGTAAGTCCGGTTTATCGTTCTGCTTCCGCCTTTCACCTGTTTTACGTACAGAACAGCAGGCCTTCCACCGGAAAAACCAGTATTGCGCAGATATTTCTGGAAGTCCCGGAAAACGCAGAAGAGGTTATTCGAAAAAAAGCGGATTCGCTCTACCAGCTACTAAAAGCCGGTGCTGATTTTGCGCAACTGGCCTATCAGTTCAGCAATGATAATGCAAGTTATCAGAATGGTGGAGAGCTGTTACCATTCCAGGCGGGAACCTATGACCCGGCATTCGAAGCGGTTGTGTCGAAGCTGGATAAACCCGGTGCGATCAGTGCCCCCTATCGAAGCAGCCAGGGCTTTCATATCATAAAACTCTTATCCCGGGAAGCACTCCCTGAAAGCACAAATGAAGAATTCAAGGAAGATATCAGAAACAGGGTGCTGGCATCGGATCGCTATCAGAAAGCGAATGAAGCTGCTTACTTGAAAGCAAGAAAGTTGACGGGCTTAAAGATGCTACCGGTAAAGGGCACGCGAAATGCATCCAGTCCTATTGCATCTATCGGCAAGCGGATACTGACCGAAGGTGAGTTTCAGTTATACCGGCAAGACCAGTCGGGCTTAGGTTCTTCCGGTCAAAAACTGCCATCAGAGGAAACGCAAAGAGAGAATTTTATAAGACAACAGGTCATGCAGGAATACCTCCGCAACCTGGAGATATATCGCCCTGACTTTGCCGCACAATTAAAAGAGTTTCGTGAAGGCACCCTGATATTTGAAGCGATGCAACAGCAAATCTGGGATAAAGCCGCATCAGATGAAAAAGGGTTGCAGACTTATTTTACACAACATGCAGCCCGTTACAAATGGAAGGAAAGCTTCCGGGGAGTGCTATTTACCTGTTCCGATCAGGCCACCGCAACCACCCTTTATGATCAGATTAAATCTCAGCCACAGCAATGGAATACCATTCTACCCCGCTTTAAAAATACTGTGCTCGCAGACACTGGTCGTTATGAGTACGATCAGCTACCCTTTCACCTGGATACTGTGAAACTGGCAGTCGGTGGGCTTTCCAATCCGCAGCAAATTGAAGATTCGGAACAGTTCGGGTTTGTTTATTGCATAGAAAAATTACCAGCCAATCTGCCCCGCGACTTTGAAAATGCCAGGGGGTATGTACTTAACGATTATCAATTACAACTGGAAGAAAACTGGATTCAGGAACTGAAAAAGACCTATCCGGTAAAAATCAACAAATCGGTTTTGAATAGTCTTAACAGGTAATGGCATGGTTTCTGCGTTTATGCCTAATCGTTAACTTTGACACCCATAAATCAAACACTATCATGAAGAAAATGATTTTGGTGATGGCAGTAGGAGCCATCACAACCGCAGTGAAAGCACAGGACAATAAACTCTATCTGAAAGGCGGTTACAACCTCGCCAATGTAACTGTAACAGGTGATGGCGCAGTAGATGATGCACGGGCGCTTTCCAGTTTCCATGCCGGTTTAATGGTAGATCTTCCCATTGGAGCGGGATTGCTTTCCCTTCAGCCAGGCATTCTTTATACTGGCAAGGGTACTAAAGTAGAGAATGGAAAAAGTACCGATGCAAGCTATTTCAAAGCAACGGCCAACCCCCAGTATATTGAAATCCCAATGAACCTGGTGGTGAACCTTCCATTGGCAGATAAGGAATCCAAATTCTTTGTAGGTGCAGGTCCTTATGCCGCTAT
>JAGKTB010000194.1:0-6526 GCA_018993145.1 Flavihumibacter sp. | reverse complement strand
GGCAGCCAGCCGCTGGCTGGAAAATTATCCTTACCGGATCCAGTTGGGATGGAGTTTATTTGCGCTTGGAGCCTTACTTGTATTGGGAATTGCACTATTAACTGTTAGTTTCCAATCCATTAAAGCAGCGCTGCAAAACCCGGTCAGGAGTCTTAAAGTGGACTGATTTTTTCGTTACTTGCGGTTTGAAATGGAAGGCAAACCGTACATGCGCGAACAACCGGAATACCAGGATGCATTTGATCAACACAAAGCAACCGTACTCATCCCTACTTATAACAATGCGGGAAGTCTGGCTGCTGTGCTGCGCGATGTGATGACCTATACCAACTGCGTGCTGGTTGTAAACGATGGTTCTACTGATGATACACTACAAGTGCTGGAACAGTTTCCCCAGGTTCAACTGGTGAGTTATGCGCAGAACAGGGGAAAGGGATTTGCCTTGAGGAAAGGTTTCGAAAAAGCCCTTGAGCTTGGGTTTGATTATGCCATCACCCTGGATGCAGACGGGCAACATTTCGCCAAAGACCTGCCTACCATGCTCAACTGCATTGAGCAGTACCCCAATACTATTGTGGTAGGTGCACGCAACATGAACCAGGAGAATGTGCCAGGCAAAAGCAGTTTTGGCAACCGGTTTTCCAATTTCTGGTTCTGGTTGTATACAGGCAAAAAAGCACCGGATACGCAAAGTGGGTATCGTCTGTATCCTATCCGGGCAATGAAGAAGATCCGGTTTTATACCCGCAAATATGAGTTTGAAGTGGAAGTGTTGGTGCGTTCGGTATGGAATGGAATTAAGGTTGAGTTTGCTCCCATCAGTGTATATTATCCCCCGGCAGAAGAAAGAGTTTCTCATTTTCGTCCCTTTCAGGATTTTTCGCGAATAAGCGTTTTGAATACTGTGCTGTTTTTTATCGCCTTTCTTTATATCAAACCAAGAGATTTTTTTCGGTCGCTTTTCAGTAAAGAAAAAAGAGCGGCGCTCTTAAATGAATTACTGGAGTCGGATCACAGTCATGAACGCAAAGCGGCATCCATTGGATTTGGTGTATTCATGGGTATTGTACCGATCTGGGGTTTCCAATTGATCGTGGCGATCTTTTTGTCTGTACTGTTTAAACTTAACAAGGCCCTGGTAATAACTGCTGCTAATATCAGCATACCTCCCATGATTCCCTTTATTTTGTATGGGAGTTTTCTGGCTGGCGCTCCCTGGATGGGTGAGCAGGCAACTGCGGTTCCCCTGCCCAGTGAACTCAGCCTGGATTCGATCAAGGTAAACCTGCAACAATATATTAGTGGTAGTATAACACTGGCCGTTGCGGCAGGACTCCTGTTCGGAATCATCTCCTACATTTTTATGAAATTGGTGAACAAAAAAACCGGTCCGGTTTTATAGTCCCGTATGCAGAATCCTTTTGTTCAAATGGATCGCTTCTTCAGGAAACATCGCTTTGTTTTCTGGATCGTGTTCCTGGCTTTTGTCGGGGTCACTGCGCTGCTGGCTTCCCGCATCAAACTGGAGGAGGATATCACCAGCATTATTCCAAGGGATGAAAAGACCAATGCGCTGAACGAAATCTTTCAGCAATCCAAATTGCTGGATCGTATGATCCTGACTGTTGGAACCAGGCAGGCTGAAGCACCGGATCCGGATTCCCTGGTAGCAGTAGCGGAGGAACTGGCGGATTCCATTGCCTCTCAGTTACCTGAATATGTAAAGGAATTACACCGGGAGGTAAAAGAAGAAACTACGCTGCAATTGTTTGATGCAGTACATCAGCACCTGCCGATCTTCCTGGAAGAAAGTGATTATGAAAGTCTGGATTCTCTTACACAACGTGATAAGATCAAGGAAACACTGGAAAGGAATTATGCGACCCTGCGATCACCAGCCGGATTGGCATTCAAACAATTCATCGCGCGTGATCCTGCAGGGATTGCCCTGCCTGCACTCCGGAAACTGCAATTATTACAATATGATCAGCAGTTTGAATTATACGACAATCATATCCTGACGCGGGATGGAAAGCAATTGATTCTTTTTCTGACACCAGAGTATCCAAAAAACAATACAGCGGAGAATGCGGTTTTCCTTGAGAAACTGGATCAGTTGCTGGAAACATTTCAACAACAGTATCCAACCTATACCATCACCTATTTTGGCGGTACGGCAGTAGCTGTTGGGAATGCGGTTCAATTAAGAAAAGACACACTGCTCACGCAGGGCATCATGCTGGCGGTGCTGGTTATTTTCCTGGCCTTGTATTTCAGAAGGTTTTTTGCACCGGTACTGATATTGGTACCCGCAATTCTGGGCTCCCTGCTCGCGCTCTCGGTGATTGCACTAACCAAGGGCTCTATATCAGTAATTGCGCTGGCAACAGGTTCTATTATTTTAGGGATAGCAGTCAACTATTCGCTGCATGTGTTCAATCACTACCGGCACCAGCCGGATATGGAAACAGTGTTGCGCGACCTGGCGCATCCTATGACCATTGGAAGCATTACCACCATTGGTGGCTTTCTTTGCCTGCAATGGGTGCAGTCTGAAATGCTGCGCGACCTCGGATTATTTGCCGCCATCAGTTTGTTGGGGGCTTCTCTTTCCTCCCTGATCTTTTTACCGCAACTGATCAGCCGAAAACAGCAACCGGCAGCGCATGCATCTGCAGGCTGGATCGATCGGCTGGCCTCTTACCGGATAGAGTCGAATAAAAAGTTAGTGGTTACGATTCTGCTACTCACCTTGTTTTTTGCTTTTTTTATTCGCAAAGTGGGATTTGAACCCGATATGAATAAAATGAATTTCATGTCGGAGAAACTCCGCAAGGCAGAGCAGGAGGTGAACCGGCTGAATGCATTCGCGCTTCAATCCGTATATATCGTATCCAATGGAAAAGACCTGCAACAGGCATTGGAGCGAAATGAATCTGTGGTGAAGCGATTGAATGAAATGGGTGGTACAGGAGTGGTGAAAAAATATTCCGGGCTGTCAGCCATACTGATATCAGATTCCCTTCAACGCGAACGCCTTCAACGCTGGAATAATTTCTGGACGCCGGAACGCAAACAGGCTGTGCTGCAGTTAACGAAACAGGAAGCAGCTGCCATTGGATTCAGTGATCAGTTAATCCAATCTGTAGAGAGTATGCTCAGTACAAGCTATGAGCCACTGACTGATTCAGCGGCCATTAGTTTGTCGCCCGAACTGCTGGAATCCTATATACTGCCCACCGATTCACAAACCCGGGTACTTACGCTGGTAAAAACAGCCCCTGAAGACAAGTCTTTTATCTATACAGAGTTTGACTCACGGGAAGGCATAACCGTATTGGATATGCAGTATGTAACCGGCCGGCTGGTGGATATGGTGCGCGCCGATTTCAACAGCATCAGCTGGATGGTTGCTGCGATTGTATTTATTGTACTACTGATTTCTTTTGGCAGAATTGAATTGACCCTGATTGCCTTTATACCCATGCTGATCACCTGGGTCTGGATCCTGGGAATCATGGGATTGTTTGGAATCAAGTTCAATATTGTAAACATTATAATTTCGGCACTGATTTTTGGATTGGGTGACGACTACAGTTTGTTTACATTGGATGGCTTATTGCAGGAATACAAAAACGGCAAGAAAAATCTCTCCTCTTTCAGGTCTTCCATTTTTCTTTCTGCCATCACAACAGTAACCGGATTGGGCGTATTAATCTTTGCAGAACACCCTTCCTTAAAAAGTATTGCACTCATCGCAATACTGGGAATTGTTTGTGTGGTGCTGATCTCACAGGTGATGATTCCTTTTTTGTTTCATCTGCTGATCACCAACCGGGTGAAAAAAGGAATGCAGCCATTTACGTTCTGGAGCCTGGCCAAATCTGCTTTCGCTTTTCTCTATTTTGTAATCGGGTCATTGGTATTAACACTGGTTGGGCTGCTCCTCGTTAAATTCAATCCTTTTGCAGGCGAAAAAGCTAAGTATCTGTTTCACCGGATTCTTTGTAAATACACCTGGAGCCTGATGTATATCATGCGAAATGTGACCAAACGAATTCACAATCCGGGTGGAGAGGATTTTTCCAAACCAGCAGTGATCATAAGCAATCACCAGTCGTTCCTGGATATTCTTTCCATTGTGATGCTGCATCCGAAAATTATTCTGCTCACCAACGACTGGGTATGGAATTCACCTGTATTTGGATTTGTTGTGAAGATGGCGGATTATTTCCCGGTAAGCAAAGGAGTTGAAAGCAATATTGATGGTATCCGCGAACGCGTGAAAAATGGTTATTCGGTGGCCGTATTTCCAGAAGGCACGAGGTCTTATGATGGAACCATGAAACGGTTTCACAAGGGAGCATTTTACCTGGCGGAGGAATTGGGAATTGATATCCTGCCGGTAGTGCTGCATGGTACGGGTTATACCATGAGTAAGGGTGATTTCATTTTAAAAGATGGAACTATCACGATTGATATTTTACCCCGAATAAAAGCGCAGGACCAGGTTACTTACGGCGAAGGTTATGCGGAAAAAGCAAAAAAATTAAGTCGCCAGTTTAAAGAGTGGTACGGTGAGCGCAGCCAACAGTATGAATCGGTGGATTGGTATCGCGAACAACTGGTATACAACTATATTTATAAGGGCCCTGTGCTGGAGTGGTATATGCGGATCAAGACAAGACTGGAAAAGAATTATGCACTCTTTGATCAGTTGGTACCTGCATCCGGACAGATACTTGATATTGGTTGTGGATATGGTTTCATGTCAATGATGCTGCATTTTCGATCAAAGGACAGGATTATTACTGCACTTGATTACGATGAGGAAAAAGCCAGTACGGCGCAACACTGTTATGGCCGGGGTGCTGCTTTACAATTTCATGCAGGCAATGCATTGGACTTTCCCATGTCGCAATATGATGCGGTGCTAATTTGTGATGTATTGCACTACCTGTCGCCGGCAGATCAAAAGGCATTGATTCGGAAGGCGCTTGATCATTTGAATCCGGGAGGTAAACTGATCATACGGGAAGGAAATGCAGAAATCCGCGACCGCCACAGGGGAACTGAATTATCGGAGTTTTTTTCCACCCGGGTGTTTGGATTTAATAAAACATCCGCCAACGGGTTATCCTTTTTATCGGGGGCTACTATTCATAAGTTAGCGATTGAGAAAGGATATACCTGTGAAGAAATAGAAGCTTCCCAGCGCACCAGCAATACTGTGTTTGTACTCCAAAAACCAGCTGTAGCCTATGTTGCCTGAGTACGATATAGTAATTGTCGGATCTGGATTGGGTGGCCTGCTTTGTGCTGCCCTGCTTGGTAAGGAAGGTTATAATGTATGTGTGCTGGAAAAAAACAGGCAGTATGGTGGCAGTTTGCAGACCTTCTCAAGAGATAAAACACTGTTTGACAGTGGGGTTCATTATATCGGGGGACTGGCACCCGGACAAACACTGTACCAGGTGTTCAGTTATCTCGGTTTGACAGATGCATTGAAATTACAGCAATTGGATACCGATGGATTTGACCGGATTGTTTTTCTCGAAGATGGTACTGAGTATGCATTGGCACAGGGTTATGATCGGTTTGCTGCCAAACTGAAAGAGGCATTTCCGGGTGAAGAGTCGGCCATTGATCAGTATTGCTCAACCATTCGGGATATCTGTTCCAGGTTTCCCATGTACAACCTGAGAACAGGAGAGGGGATGAGTGAGAAAGAGGGCGTTATGGGCATTGATACCCTTGCGTTTTTACAATCCATCACCACCAACCAGCGACTGCAGGAAGTATTGGCAGGAAATAATTTTTTATACGCGGGCGAACCAGATAAAACTCCCTTGTATGTACATGCGCTGGTTGTCAACAGTTATATCGAAAGTGCCTGGAAGATACTGGACGGTGGATCACAAATAACCAAACACCTCGTTAAGCTGATTCGCTCTACAGGAGGGGATTTGTTTAACCATACGGAAGTGTTAAAACTGGAAGGAGATGATGAGCGCTTAACCAGGGCCGTTACCAAAGATGGAAGACAGTTCAGGGCGAAACATTTCATATCCAACCTGCATCCGAAACGTACCCTGGAAATTACGGAGTCGCCACTTCTGAAAGCAGCATATCGAAACAGAATAAAAAGACTTGCTGACACGGTATCAAGTTTCAGTTTGAATATCGTATTGAAGCCGGGAGTATTTCCATATTTGAATCACAATTATTACCTGCACCGTCCGGGTGCGGTATGGGAGGCAGTGGAAGCCAAGCCCCAGGACTGGCCCTTATCTGCGGGTGTGTTTTTTACTGAGGATGCCAATCACCCCGGATATGCGGAATCGCTAAGCATCTTAACTTATATGTCGGCCGGTGAATGGGAGCCCTGGAAAAATAGTTTCAATACAGATAGTCAGCAGGGTGACCGGGGGAATGATTATTATCGCCTTAAAACAGAAAAGGCTGAATTGTTACTGGACCTGGTGGAGAAAAGATTCCCGGATCTCAGGGAGGCTATCAAATCCTA
>JAGKTB010000008.1:0-9414 GCA_018993145.1 Flavihumibacter sp. | reverse complement strand
CCTGCTCTTACCCTCATTGTTTTCGCTGCTGCAAAACATTACTGTATAGCCCTTTTTGTCTGCCTCCTCTTCCACCACTTTAGCCAGGTGGCCGAAAAAATAGTTGGAGATATCATCCACAATCAGCCCGATGGTATTGGTTTTGCCGGTACGCAAGCCCTTCGCAAAATGATTGGGACGGTATTGCATTTTCTCGGCCAGCTTCTCAACCTTAAGGGCCATGCTTTCACTGATCTTCATTTCCCGGGCTCTTCCATTCAGAACAATAGAAACCGTAGTTGCCGATACACCGGCAGCAGCAGCAATGTCTTTTATGGATACTTTTTTAGCCATGGAGTCAGCTATAACCCCGCATAGTTACAAAATAGCTTTTACTTCCGCGATGCTTACCGGTCTTTTTTTCTCTACGGACCATTTGGCCGCTGTAGCAATCACTACAGCTTCTAGTCCATCCTGCCCGCTTACCGGGATTGGCTGGTTATTCTGCAGGGCTTCAATAAAAAATTTCATTTCATTCAGATAGGAAGCGGCATAGCGATCCATGAAAAAATCAAGGGGAAGCGATTGATGTATGCCCTGTTTATCATACACAATATTGCGATTGTGCAGATTATTCTCCACTTGCAACATGCCTTTATTGCCAAAAATCTCCAATCGCTGGTCGTATCCATAGATAGCTTCCCTGCTGTTATCTATTACTGCATAGGAATCGTCTTCAAAGATCAGGGTGGTGAGTGCGGTATCAATATCACCAGCCTCTCCAACATTCGGATCAACCAGAACCCGGCCCCTGGCATACACTTCCTTTACTTCCTTTTGCATGATATAACGTGCCATATCAAAATCATGAATCACCATATCCATAAAGAGACCTCCTGAATGCTTGATGTATTCAATCGGTGGCAAACCAGGATCCCGGCTGGTAATCTTTACGATCTGAACTCCACCGATCCTTCCTTCTTTAATCTGCCGCTGTGCATGCAGGAAATCAGGATCGAAGCGGCGATTGAAACCCAGCATCATCTTAATGCCGGAACCTTGCACCTGGTCCACTAGCTGTTTGGTAGTTTCCAGGGAAAGGTCTACAGGTTTCTCGCAAAAAATGTGCTTGCCTTTGCTCCAGCGCAAGCCGGTTCATATCCGCATGTGTACTGGTGGGTGTACATATCAAAACGGCATCTACTTCCGGTTTTGCTACCAGCTCCTTTGCGTCCCGCGAAAATGGAATACTGCCGTACTCCCGCGCAAACTGCTCCGGATTATAATCACGGTCAGCAACACCCGAGATCTGCACTTGCGGAAAATGCCGCAAAATATTATTCAGGTGGATCTTTCCAATGCGACCCATTCCGATCAGTACAAGAGATAATTTTTTCATGTTGGTTAAGTGCTTGATTTTTGTGCTTGATTATAGTTGAATGGAAGCCAGGTATTCACGGTTCTTTCGGGCACATTCCAGCGGCTGTCCCATGCCGGGTAAAACGTCCTGCTCCACCACAATCCAGTCTTTATACCCTTCCTCTTCCAGCAGGTTTTTGATGGCTTCAAAAGGTACAGCGCCTTTTCCCAACTCACAGAAAACCCCGTTCTGTACCGATTGAAAATAATCCCAGTTTTCATTCGCTGCTTTATCCCGTACCACCGGATCAAAATCCTTGAAATGAACATGCCAGATCCGGTCAAAATGTTTTTTGATGAAACCAACCGGATCTGTACCACCACCCAGCATATAATGTCCCGTATCAAAACAAAGTCCGAGTACCGATGCATCTGATCCTTCCAGCAACCATTCAATTTCCTGTGGGGTTTCTACATAACCGGCACCGTGATGATGAAAGACCGTGCGCATCCCATATTTTTCCTTTACGGCGCGTGCCAGCGCTTCAGCATTTTTAGCAATAAGCCGATAGGATTCCCGGTCCAGCAAATCATTTGCTTCCACCCTGCCCGCTTTTTTTGTTCGTTCGGGCACCGATCCATTTTCATCCGCCAATACTATAAACGCATTGGGATAACCAGCCGCATGCATAAGTCCGGCTGTACGTAATGCCCGCTCAATCCCCTCTGCCTGCGCTTCCGGTTTTACCAAAGCTACAGGTACAAAAGCCCCGAGTAAGTCCAGCTGACGTTTCTGCAATTCAGCCCGAAGTGCTGCAGGATCAGTAGGCATAAATCCCCAGTCACCTAATTCTGTTCCGCTATATCCTGCCGCCTTCATTTCATCCAGCACCTGTTCAAATCCCTTTTTCTCACCTTCAAGTTCAAATTCCAGTACCCCCCAGCTGCAGGGTGCATTGGCTACTTTTATAGTTTGTTTTTCTATAATGGTTTGATTCATAACAGTGATGTATAAACGTTAAAATTTACGGGTCCATTCTTTAGGCCATCTTTCTACTACTACTTTGGTTTGAGTAAAGAATTCGATGGCATGTTTGCCCTGCCCATGCAGGTCGCCAAAGAAACTTTCTTTCCAGCCGCTGAAAGGGAACTGCGCCATTGGTGCGGCTATACCGATATTAATACCGATATTTCCAGCCATTGCTTCACTCCTGAATTTTCTTGCGCTGTTTCCACTGGTGGTAAACAGGCAGGCCATATTACCATAGGTACCACGGTTGATAAAGTCAATTGCATCGTCCACGTTCTTCATATGCACCAGGGTCATAACCGGACCGAATATTTCTGTTTTGATCAACTCTCCGTCAAGCGGCAATCCTTCCATGATGGTTGGCCGGATGAAGTTTCCTTTTTCATATCCAGACACAGCCTGGTTTCTGCCGTCCAGCAACAGTTTGCCGCCTTCCTGCAATCCTTTATCTATCAGGGTTTCGATACGTTCTTTGCTTTCCTGAGTGATAACGGGCCCCATTTCAACGGTGCTTTCCAATCCGTAGCTTACCTGGCGTTTTTTTGCTGATTCGTAGAGTGCTTCCTTGATGTTTGTATCGTTATCAACGGTAATAACGACTGAAGCAGCCAGGCAACGCTGTCCGGCACACCCATACATACTATCCGTTATAATCTGTGAAGTCACTTCAATATCCGCATCGGGCAGGATCACTACCGGATTCTTGGCACCACCCTGCGCCTGTACGCGTTTTCCATTAGCCGTTCCGCGTGCGTAAATATATTTCGCTACCGGTGTACTACCCACGAAACTGATCGATTTCACCAATGGATGATCCAGGATTGCATCCACCGTTTCTTTGCCTCCGTGTACCAGGTTAAGCAGTCCGGGTGGCAGATCCAGTTTATCAATCAGTTCAAATATTTTCATCATCGTCAAGGGCACTTTCTCTGATGGTTTGATGATCATACTATTCCCGGTTGCAATTGCATACGGCAAAAACCAGAAACTGATCATCGCCGGAAAATTGAAAGGCGCAATACAGGCTGTTACTCCCAGCGGTTGCCGGATCATGAATTCATCAATACCGGTTGCTACATTCTCCAGGAATTCACTCTGCATCAGCATGGGGGCGCCGCAAGCCACTTCCACATTCTCGATGGCCCGCTGGATTTCACCTGCCGATTCAGCCAGTGTTTTACCACATTCCAGCGTAATCAGTTTAGTGATCTCCTCTTTATTTTCCTCCAGTAGTTGTTTTAGTTTGAACAGGGGCTGGATACGCTTCAACACCGATACGGATTTCCAGCCGAGATACGCTTCCTGTGCTGCCAGCACGGCAGTTTCCAGGTCTTTTGAAGTGGCAGCCCCAAAGGGAACTTTAGCCAATACCTCCTGGGTAGCGGGATTCAACACATCGCGGGTTTCAGCACACTGACTGCTGACCCATTTTCCGTTAATATAGTTTTGTAATACCTGCATATCGTTTTGTTTTTAGCTTAAGAAATAATACACCGCAATAGTTGCCAGCACCAGGAAAATCGAAACCGGCTTGGTGTACTTCCAGGGTTCGATATTCACTTCACCGGTATGCACCGGTTGATACTGATTGGTGTTGGGATAAAATTTGGAAATCAGCAACATCACGAGGATATTAAGTACAAATTCAATTCCCCACACATGAATGAAATGAATGTCTACTTTAAGAATGAAGGTGGTCAGTAAATAAAAAGCCAGACCTGTAAAGATGGCCACCTTGGCTCCGGTTGCAGAAATCGATTTGATAAAAAATCCACCCAGCAGTACCGAAGCAATCGGAATAAAAAAGATCCCGTTCAGTTCCTGTAACATCTGGTAGAGTCCCTCCGGTGCTTTTGCCACCATCGGTGCTACAGCAATGCCGAAAACAGCTAACAAAATGGAGGCCCAACGACCCGTTCTCACCAGCTTCTTTTCATCCGCAGCCGGATTAATTTGACGTTTGTATACACCCAATGTAAAAAGGGTTACTGCACTGTTCAACACTGCGTTAACCGTACTTAAAACAGTTCCCAATACCACAGCAGCAAAGATGCCGATTAAACTAACCGGCAATACTTTTTTCACCAGCTCTGGATAGATGGTATCCTGGTTATTGTAAAGTGAATCATTAAAATAATAAAAACCAATTACACCCGGCAATACAATGATCAGTGGCATCAGAATTTTAAACAAGCCCATGATCAGAAAACCTTTCTGTGCTTCTTTCAGATTTTTAGCACCCAATGCTCTCTGCACGATCACCTGGTTCATACACCAGAAATAGATCTGGTTGATAACAAGTCCCGTAAACAGCGTTCCAAAAGGCAAAACAGAATCTGAACTACCAATGGAATTGAATTTTTCCGGTGCATGTTCATACACTTTTTTCAACCCGCTCGCAATATCAGTTTCACCAATTTCATAGAGCGCAAAAAAGGGCACTGCCAATCCGCCTATAAACAAACCGATTCCATAGATCATGTCCGAATAGGCAATGGCTTTGAGTCCACCAAAAATAGCATACACTGAACCCAGCACCCCGATCAGTACAATCATCCACCACATCGATTCTTCTTTGGTAATTCCAAACCGCTCAGATACATCAAACAGGGTTTCAAAATTGATCGCACCGGTATAGAGTACGATGGGCAGCAGGGTGATGATAAAGGAGAGAATGAGTAAGAGGTTAACAATCGTATGTGTCGACTTATCAAATCTCAGTTCCAGGTATTGCGGAATTGTTGTTAAGCCCATCTTCAGGTAACGCGGAATAAAATAAACCGCCCCTAAAACAAGCGCAATCGCACTGGTTACTTCCCAGGCCATCACAACAAATCCGTTTTTATAGGAAGAGCCGTTCATACCGATCAGGTGTTCGGTAGAAATATTCGTGAGCAACATGGAGATCGCAATCAGCCAGGCTCCCAGGGACCTTCCTCCAAGGAAATAACTGGAGGCAGTTTCAAACTTATCGCTGCGCATTTTGTACCAGCAATAAATTCCCACAAACAGGGTAAACAACGCAAACGTTACTATGGCAAGATTCATTCGTTGGTATTGGTGGATTAATAAATGCGTTGCTTTGCTTTGTTCTTTTTCAATTTATCATAGGCGGATTTCACACTGGCATGCGTAGATACTTCCGCTACAGGAACCTCCCACCAGGCGTAACCACCTACCCGTTGTTCGCGATCCGTTTCAATGTATACGACCGTAGTGTTTTTATTTTTCTTCGCCTGGACGAGTGCGGCTTCCAATTCTTTTCGTGTTTGTGCCTTAATAACCGTAGCACCCATGCTGGCTGCATTCGCAGCAAGATCTACGGGAAGAATACCACCATCCAACTGGCCGGTTTTTTTGTTGCGGAATTCATACCGGGTTCCGAATCCTTTGGTACCAAGTGATTCTGATAAACCACCGATACTCGCATATCCATTGTTGTTAATCAGCACAATAATGAGTTTCATCTGTTCCTGTACAGCCGTTATGATTTCCTGGCTCATCATCAGGTAACTGCCGTCGCCCACCATCACATAAACTTCCCGGCTTGGATCGGCCATTTTGATTCCAAGTCCGCCTGCAATCTCATACCCCATACAGGAATAGCCATATTCCAGGTGAAAGCCTTTGGGGTTGCGGGTTCGCCAGAGTTTGTGTAAATCTCCAGGTAAACTGCCGGCAGCGCATACCATCACATCCTTGTCATTGGACAGGGTATTCACTGCACCTATTACTTCACCCTGGCTAATCGGTACGGGATGATTGAGCTTATAAACCGTATTCACCACCTTATCCCATTTTCGGGCTTCTCGTTCCTGTTTGGCGCGATACGCATCTGAAACCTTATACCGCCTGATGGATTGCAGTAGTTCCTGCAATACGGCTTTTGCATCTCCAACCAGTGGAATAGCTGCATGTTTGAAAGCATCAAATTCTGTGACATTAATATTAATAAAGCGAACGTTTGGATTTTGAAAAGCCGATTCAGAAATCGTGGTAAAATCACTGTAACGCGTACCAATTCCAATTACAAGATCTGCTTCTGCAGCAGCTGCAATAGCACCGGGAGTGCCGGTAACTCCTGCTGCACCCAGGTTCAGGGGTTCGGCATAATGAACAGCTCCCTTACCGGCAAAAGTTTCCATTACCGGAATACCGGTTCGGTTGATGAACTCCGTTAGTTCCTTACTGGCTTCGCTGTATAGCACACCTCCACCTGCAATGATGATGGGTTTGCGTGCTGCTTTAATGGTTTGTAAAGCAGTAGCAAGGGCTCTGGCATCGGGACGGTTACGCTGGATGGTCCATACTCTTTTAGCAAAGAATTCCACAGGGAAATCAAAGGCTTCCGCCTGCACATCCTGGGGCATGCAGATGGTAACAGCACCGGTTTCAGTGGGCGAAGTAAGTACCCGCATCGCTTCAGGCAATGCAGTTATCAATTGCTCCGGACGATTGATCCGGTCCCAGTAGCGGGAAACCGGCTTGAAACAATCATTCACGGATATATCCTGGCTCCAGGTTGATTCGAGTTGCTGCAGTACCGGGGCGACTTCCCGTTTGGCAAAAATATCACCGGGTAATAAGAGCACGGGAATTCGGTTAATGGTAGCCGTTGCAGCACCGGTGACCATGTTGGTGGCACCCGGACCAATAGAGGTAGTACAGACCAATGCGCCGAGGCGATTTTTCATTTTCGCATAAGCAATGGCGGTATGTACCATCGCCTGTTCATTGCGGCTTTGAAAATAAGGGAACGATGGATATTGCAGCAGCGCCTGTCCGATACCGGCAACATTACCGTGACCAAAAATACCAAAACAGCCACCGAAAAAAAGCTGTTCTTTCCCATCTCTTTCCACGTATTGATTTTGCAGGAACAGAATCGTAGCCTGCGCCACCGTCAATCGTTGTGTTTTCTTTGCCATATGAGTTCGTTGATCAGTTTAATCGGTGAGTCCACCGCGTTCTTCAATCAGTTGCATTACTTCAGGTAAAGTGGGCATATCATTCGCACATCCGGGTCTTTGCACTACCAGCGCACCACAGGCATTTCCAAGACGGCAGGCTTTGGAGATACTCCAACCCTGTACAAATCCATAAATAAATCCGCCCGCAAATGCATCTCCTGCTCCCAACACATTCAGTACCTCCACCGGGTAACCCGGAACATCCTGGGGTTCATTACCTGCTGCATAAATCGTTACGCCTTTTGATCCTTTTTTTACAATCAGCACTTTTACTCCTGCATTTAATATCTGTTTTACAGATGCTTCCAGGTTGCCTTTCACTTTGGGTGCAGATACCTGTTGGTGTTCGATCACCACATCGTTGATATCCTGAAGGGTTGCTGCCAATACCTCTTCTTCTGTACCAATCGCAATCGTCACCTTGGGTAAAATGGCACGTACCATTAATCCGAAAGAGCGGATATCCGTCCACTGATCAGCCCTGAAATCAATGTCCAGGATTACCGGCACATCTTTATCGTATCCCTGTTCAACTGCGTAAAAAATGGCACTTCGACTCGGTTCCTTGCTCATCGCATTTCCGGATACCTGCACTACTTTAAACTGACCGACATCCGCAGCGGCCACATGATCCATGGTGATTTGAATATCCGCACAGTTATCGCGGTAAAAAACCAACGGGAAACGATCCGGAGGTTCAATACCAAGAATCACAGCACTGGTGCGGGCACCCGGAATCCGGGGAATATAATCCGTGACAATCTTTTCTTTGTTTAGAAAATTCAAAATGAAATCACCGGTTTTGTCCTGGCCTACTCCGGTTAACAGAGCCACTTTCAAACCAAGCCGGCCAGCTCCTACTGCGATATTCAAAGGAGAGCCACCTACAAATGCATTAAACCCTTTGATATCAATAAAATCGGCACCGATATCCTGGGAGTATAAATCAATAGAAGAGCGACCAATGGTCAGTAAATCCAAATTTTTCATGTTGGGTGAGCTTAGGGTTGATTGTTCATTTCAGCAGTTACCATGGGTATTCTGGGATCCCTGAACTTCCAACTGTCGAATATCCAGTTGTGATCCGGATCCGGTGTATTGGCCAGAGATTGATCGCTTCCCGCCAAAAAATTCAGGTAATAACAGTTGTATCCATGAAGTGCTACCACCGGGTGATAACCTTCCGGAACCAGCACGGCATCGTTGTTGCCTGCCCGCAGGATTTCATCCAGGGAACGATCACTGGTATACACCTGTTGCAATGCAAAACCGCCTGGCTTGTCTATTTTGTAAAAGTAAATTTCTTCGAGATCGGCTTCTTTCAATTCACCGTTTGTATCCAGGATACGAACATCATGTTTATGCGCCGGAAAAGAACTCCAGTTGCCGGAAGGTGTATACACTTCAACAGCTACCAGTGATGAACAACCGAATCCCGGTTCAATCAGACTGTTGATCTGGCGGGTTGCATTTTCTCCTCCCCTGATTTCAATGGCAGCTTCTTCCGGTGTTTTGAACCGGGCCGGAAAATCCGCTTTGGCTTTCACCCATCCCGCAGCAATATCGAGCAATTCACTGGTTGCAGTCAATTTGAATTCAGTATGGCGGGGCAGGGAGAGACAATGTGCTATGCCGCTGAAAACAGATTTACGTCCATTGGTGGTTGTCCAGGTGCCATGATTGGTTGCTACAGTATAATTACCACTCAATAAAATAAAGCCATATTCATCTTCACCGGTATAACCAGTCCAGCTTTCTCCTTTTTTCAATAAGCGGGCTTCCATGTTCAGGTGCTCCCAGCCTGCATCCGCAGCCGTTATGCGCTGGTAAACAGATGCCCCTTCATTGGGATGTATCAATAAATTTTTCATTCCTGTCCGATTATCGTGTGTTGGATTTCCTGTATCAAAGGTTGTAAAGCCCGCGACTGTCCGGCTGCTCCCATCAGTTCAAAACGCTTCAACATGAATGCCTCGAAGGATTCCATGTATTTTCTTCCTGGAACAACTGGGTCAATCAGCTCTGGCTGACTGGTAAAAAATTCCCGGTGATCCCTGGTCCATAATAAACGCAGGT
>JAGKTB010000193.1:0-3234 GCA_018993145.1 Flavihumibacter sp. | reverse complement strand
GCAGTTATATCGCCTCAAGCACGAAATGCCGGATATTTATGCTCGTACCCACCTGGCACTTCACTTGCCGCAATACCTTTCTTTTCTGCTTACACAGAAAACATTTTCAGATATAACTAGTATTGGATGTCATACTGGATTATGGGACTTTAAGCAACAAAGGTATCATCGCTGGGTTCAGGATAATGGGCTGGATAAAAAACTGGCGCCAATTGTAAGTACGGATCATACTGAAATGGTGAATTTATTTGGTAAATCATTTCTTGTTGGCGTAGGATTACATGACAGTTCTGCTGCATTGGTGCCGTATTTGCGATCCTTTCAAACCCCTTTTGCACTTTTATCTACAGGAACCTGGTGTATTACCTTAAATCCATTTAATCATCATCCCCTTACGGATGAAGAGTTATCGCTGGATTGCCTGGCTTATATGAGCTATCAACACCAGCAGGTAAAAGCTTCCCGGTTATTTGCAGGTCAATTACATGAAATCTACCTGGGAAAGATTGCCGATCATTTTGGAGTTGATCCAAAAATTATTCAGAGTATTGAGTACGATCCGGCCTGGGCAGCTGATTGGAGAAGAAAACAGCCTTGGGAAACACTGCATTCCCTTCAGCCACCCATTATTGAAAACCTCTATTTCTCCAAAAGAGAAATTTCCGCTTTCAATACGGTGAAAGAAGCATATCATGCACTAGTGATGGATCTGGTTGCATTGCAAACCATTTCTTCAAGGTTGGTGTTAAATGGAACCCAAGTCCAACACCTATATGTAGATGGAGGATTCAGTAAAAATCAAATTTTTCTGAGCGAATTATCTGCCAGCTTTAGTAATATAAATGTTTGCCGAATGGAAATTGCTCAGGCAAGTGCACTAGGAGCAGCAATGGCTATTTCGTAATTTCAACATTCAGGACAGCGCATGATGCGGCGGTTGCTTTGAATTGCTAATTTCAAATAACTGTATGTTCATAATGAAGTTTGATTACTGCCTGCTGCCTTCATGCCAGTTGGTAAAAGTTAATTTTACTGAAGCATTGGATAATAAGGAAACACATTTATCCTGAAATGTCGAGAAATTTCGTTGAAAATCTGAATCAGATGACTGTTGGCTTATTCGTTCCCTGTTATATAGACCAGTTTTACCCACAGGTGGCCATTTCAAGCCTGCAACTGTTGGAGAAATTGGGCTGTAAAGTGGTGGTTCCCTTAAACCAAACCTGTTGCGGTCAGCCAATGGCCAACAGTGGTTTTGCCAACCTGTCAAAAGGTTGTGATGCAAATTTCATTCAGAATTTTGGTGAACTGGATTATATTGTTTGTCCCTCCGGTAGCTGTACCCTTCATATAAAAGAACATCTCCACAGTGAACAGTTTCCTGAAAAAGCGACGCAAATTCAACAGCGCATCTATGAACTGACTGAATTCCTGACGGATGTTTTAAACCTGACCACCTTCAAAGGATCCTTTCCACATCGTGTCGGTTTACACAATTCCTGTCATGGTCAGCGTGGCCTTCACCTCTCTTCCATGTCTGAATTGGTAGCACCGGTTTTTTCAAAGCCGGCTGATCTGCTGAAGCGAATCAGCGGACTTGAATTAGTAGTACCGGAACGATCGGATGAGTGTTGTGGTTTTGGTGGTACGTTCTGTGTATTTGAAGAAGCGGTTAGTGTAAAAATGGGGAAGGACCGGATCCGGGAACATGAACAAAACCAGGTGGAAATTCTGACCGGAGGTGATATGAGCTGTTTGATGCACCTGGAGGGTATTTTAAAACGCAAAAAAAGTCCGGTTAGGGTAATGCATATTGCTGAAATTTTAAACGCCGGATATGAGTAGCCGTCACGCGCAATTAACCGAACAATTCAATGCTGATGAAGCACGCACCAACTGGCATGATCAAACGCTTTGGTGGGTTCGTCAGAAACGCGACCGTGCTGCCAATTCCCTGCCTGAATGGGAACAGCTTCGGCAATGGGCATCCGATATAAAGGATCATACCTTGTCGAATCTGCATGCCTACCTGCTTGAGTTTGAAAAAAATGCACTTGCAAACGGAGTGTTTGTTCATTGGGCAAAAGATGCCGAAGAACACAACCGGATTATTTTCGAAATTCTGAAAAAGGCCGGTGTCGACCGCATCGTCAAGAGCAAGAGCATGCTCACGGAAGAATGTCACCTCAACCCTTACCTGCAGGATAAAGGCATAGATGTGGTAGATACCGATCTGGGTGAACGAATCGTACATTTCAGGGAAGAAGGGCCCAGCCATATTGTTTTACCGGCTATTCATCTTAAGAAGGAAGATGTCAGTAATACATTTCATAAACACCTGGGAACAGAAAAAGGGAATAATGATCCGCAGTACCTGACACATGCAGCCCGCCTGCATCTCAGGGAAAAATTTATCCAGTCGGATATTGCCATCACCGGCGTCAATTTCGCGATTGCCGAAACAGGCGGTATTGTAGTTTGTACTAATGAAGGCAATGCAGATATGGGGGCACATGCGGCCCGGATTCATATCGCCTGTATGGGATTTGAAAAAATCATTCCCAAAGCTGAACACCTGGGTGTATTTACCCGATTGCTTGCAAGAAGTGCCACCGGGCAACCCATCACCACCTATACCAGTCATTTTCACCGGCCGGCACCAGGTAAGGAAATGCATATTGTGCTCGTTGATAATGGCAGATCAAGACAGTTAGGAAGGGAAGATTTTCGTAATTCGTTAAAGTGTATCCGTTGTGCTGCCTGCTTTAATACCTGCCCGGTTTACAGACGAAGCGGGGGGCATAGTTATCATACGGCAGTTGCCGGACCGATCGGTTCCATCCTGAATCCCAACCTGGATATGAAAGCAAATGCAGATCTGCCATTTGCCTCCACGCTTTGCGGCTCCTGTTCGAATG
The DNA here is from genome assembly GCA_018993145.1 of Flavihumibacter sp. Classification (GTDB taxonomy): domain Bacteria; phylum Bacteroidota; class Bacteroidia; order Chitinophagales; family Chitinophagaceae; genus Flavihumibacter. Next base: position 316 of record JAGKTB010000193.1, on the reverse strand, counting down.
TTTGTCCGGTTAAAATCAATATTCACGAACAACTTTGGAAATGGAGACAGGTTATTAGCGCAGAAGGACTTACAGCACCCTCCAAAAAAATGGGAATGAAACTGATGGCCTGGGTACTGGCCCGACCAGGTGTTTATCGTTTTGCAGGAAAGACTGCCAGATGGGTGACTGCAAACCTTCCCTTCCTGGTAAAAAATAAAACCTGGAACCCCTGGTTCAAACAGAGAGAAATGCCGGAAGCGCCCAAACAGAGTTTCCAGGAATGGTATAAAAAACAACAACGTTCATGAGTAGACGAAATCAAATACTGGAAGCC
>JAGKTB010000192.1:0-3598 GCA_018993145.1 Flavihumibacter sp. | reverse complement strand
TACATGACAAACGCCTGCACCGGTTTCAATCACCGGAACGCGGCTGTGCTGGCGAACAAATTGAATCAGCTGATCCGAACCACGGGGAATCAGCACATCCAGGTAGTTGGTAGCTTCAAAAAGCTGTTGCACCACTTCCCGGTCGGGTGGCAATAAATTCACAAGCGCTGTAGGTAGTCCGTGTGCTTTTAAAACGGAATGGATGAGTTTTACGGCCGCTGCATTGGTGTCAGCAGCCTCACTGCTTCCTTTCAATACCGCTGCATTCCGGCTACGCAGACAAAGCGCTGCGATATCAAAGGTGACATTCGGACGTGATTCATAAATCGCACCAACCACTCCCAATGGAACCGCTATTTTTTTAAGATGGATACCATTGTAGAGTGTTCGTTCTTCCAGTACCCGGCCGCTTGGATCGGGCAATTTTGCTACTTTTCGCATACTCGCGGCTATGTTTTTGATTCGCTGTTCATTCAACAACAGCCGGTCGTTACGCGGATTGTCTTTTGGCTGGCGGGAAAGATCGCCTGCATTGGCTTTGAGTAAGGTTGCTTGTTTTTCTTCCAGTACTTTTGCCATATCCACTAGCAGCTTCTGGATGGCTGAATTGGAAAGTGCCTGCAGTGTTCTGGCTGCTTTATGGGTTTTTTGCAGTGAGTTGGTTATGTTGATCATGATTAGTCGTTGAATAGTACAATGTCATCTGCATGAGCTGCAATTACATTTTTGCTGGCACGATGTGCTTCCATGGAGGCTGCATCCAGTTTCGCTTTGGCTACACCTAAAATAGTGTGATCCTCTTCCATCAATTGAATAACTTCTCCTTCCAGGAATTTTCCTTCCACTTTAGCGATGCCAATGGTGAGCAAACTTTTCCGGTTTAACAATGCCTTGGCCGCTCCTTTATCTACCGTGATTTTGCCTAGCGTAATCGAACCGCTTGCCAGCCATTTTTGCCTGGCCCGCAGATTTGATTTTTTTGCCAGGAAACTCGTTCCATTTTTTTTGGCGAGCGCATCCTGAAGCGGCTGCTTACCTTTTAAGCCACCAATCGTCACTTCAATGCCAAGAGAAGCAGCCAGGCGGGTAAACGTGAGTTTGGATAACATACCTCCTAAACCCGGACCGCTTTTGTCTTTGGTTATAAACTTCATAACGGATCCGTCAACCTTTTCAACCAGTGGAATGATTTTTTTCTGATCGTCTAACACGCCACCGGTAGAGGTACATAAGATCAGGTGACTGGCATCAAACCCAATCGCGATCAGCGTGGCCAGTTCATCATTATCGGAAAATTTGATCTCAACATTGCTTACCAGGTCGTTTTCATTTACGATTGGTATGATATTATTCTCCCAAAAAGTAGCGAAGGTTTGTTTTAGTTGCAGGAATTGTACGCGATTGGAAAAGTGTACGCGTTCACAAAGCGCCTGTGCAACATTGATGGAATGCTGTTGAAAATATTTGTGATAGAGTTGTATCAGTATCGGGTTGCCCACAGCAGCAGCAGCCTTTCTTTCCAGTAAACTGCCCTTGTAAGCTTTCAGGTATTTCTTGCCACTTCCAACGGCACCGCTGGAAACCAGAACGATATTATAACGCTTGCTCAATGCTGCATTTTCTCCCGCCACTTTTTTAATAATAGCAGTATCTATGGTTCCATCGGCCTTGCTGATTACGGCAGTTCCCAGTTTGATTACGATAACTTCCTTCGACATTCGTCGGTTTTTCTGCAAGATACTACAAAGCGGGCTGCCTAACTTCCACTATTCAGAATCGATAAAGGAGGCGCTTTTAAAACAGTTCTGCTGTTCAGGAGTCCGATCAGTACGGTTAATCCGGTGATGGCAAAAAAGATCAGCAGGGTAGGTGCCAGTGGTGGAATGAAGGTAGCATCGAAACTAAATCGCGCCAGCAATGCTGCTCCAATCAGGGCCAGCACAATGCCGGTGAAAGCGGCCAGAGCTCCTAGGAAAAAATACTCCAGGGCAGTGATCGCAAATACCTGTTTGCTGGTTGCTCCCAGTGTTCTGAGTAAAACCGTTTCCTGCATGCGCTGGTATTTACTGATCAGGATGGATGCAATCAGCACAATGATGCCGGTCACAATACTGAACCCTCCGATGAATTGAATGACAAAACGGATCTTATCCAGTATATCGTCCACTACTGTCAGGATGAGATTGAGATCGATTACTGATACAGTTGGAAAATTTTCGACCAGGGCACGCTGGTACTTGGCCGAATAATCGGCAGATGGTACCCGCGTTACCAGTACATGAAATTTGGGTGCCTGTTCCAGCACTCCTTTCGGAAAGATGACTCTGAAATTTGTTTGTACCCGGTTCCAATCGACCTGCCGAAGGCTGCCCACTTTGGTACGGATTGGGGCTCCCTGCACATTAAAAACCAGTTCATCCCCTAATGTTACTTTTAGTCGTTTCGCATAACCTTCCTCGATAGAGATCAGGATCTCATTCATAGACCTTGCCGAATCCTGCAATTTCCCTTGCACAATTGTTTCCGCTTCGGTGAGGCTATCGCGGTAGGTAGCACGTATCTCTCCGTCAAATGCTCTTCTTGGAATATCGATGGTAGTATCGGCTTTCAGGTCAGCTGCACTGTATCCTTTGATTTCCGACAAGCGCATGGTGATAATCGGTACGTCCTGGATCACCGGCAGCTGGAATTCCCGGGTAAGCTCGAAAAGCGAATCTTTCTGTGCCGGCTGAATATCAAACACCACCAGGTTGGGCTGATTTTCGCTGGCAGCCATCTGAACCTTGCCAGTCAGCACTTCCTGGATATAAAAAAGGAGGGCAATGAAACTGGAGCCTAATCCGATTGCCACAACCAGGATCACGGTCTGGTTATTGGGTCGAAATAGGTTCGCAAATCCTTGTCGCCATACATAAGCAAGCCGACTCGGAAAAAATCGCCTGATTCCGTATATCAGCAACCAGGCAGCTCCGGATAATAATAAAAAAGACAGAATCACTCCCAGGGTGAAACCGGCAGCAGCTCCGGCTGTTCCGATTTGCAGCCAGCTGAAGCCAAAAATGAAAACCAGCATCCCAACGCTAACCAGTAAACGCCAGGGATCCTGCCACCAGCGATTATGCGTAACCGTTACCCGAAGGGTATTTAACGGCGATACTTTGCGAACACTCAATAAAGGCCAGAGAGCAAATAGAAGCGATACAAGGAGTCCTACCAGTATACCCTGCCCGATTGCTTTCCAGGAAACCTGCATCGAAATTTCGATTGGCAGAAAATCTTTGAACACAGCAGGAAGCAGGAACTGGATAACGGTGCCCAGAATAGCACCCAGGATGCTTCCAATAAAACCGATTACCAGCATTTGCACCAGGAAAATCAGGAAGGCCTGGCGATTGGTGGCACCCATGCATTTAAGAATGGCGATCGAACTGATTTTTTCTTTCACATAGATATGAATAGCGCTGGCAACGCCTATGCAGCCAAGCAGTAAGGCAATAAAACTCACCAGCTTAAGAAATTCATTCAGATCCTCGAAAGCCCTGCCGGTATTGCGTTTACGGCTTTCAACAGTTTCAATATCCCATCCGGAATCTTCCAG
>JAGKTB010000007.1:0-4083 GCA_018993145.1 Flavihumibacter sp. | reverse complement strand
AACAAGCATGAACATAGCAGGGCAGAATTCTATAAAAACCCGGGCAACCGGAAAATGGGACAGGGGCGTGATCTGTTTGCCAAACGCAAAGATGGTTCTGAATTTCCGGTGGAAATCAGCCTAAGTCATTTCAGTGATAAAAAAGGACAGTATGTAATTGCCTTTATCATTGATATTACGCAACGTAAAGAGGCAGAGAAAAAATTATTACATCAAAAAGAACAACTGGAAAGTATTACCAATGATGTACGCAAGCTGAATACGGAACTGGAAACCAAAGTGGAAGAGCGCACACTGATTCTTAAAGAAGCTTTGCATGAACTGGAACGCTCGCAGTTGGAATTGGAAGAGGCGCTTAACAAGGAAAAAGAGTTAAATGAAATCAAATCCAGGTTTGTATCGATGGCCTCTCATGAATTCCGCACACCATTAAGTACCATATTATCTTCTGCAACCCTGATCAGTCGGTACCAGCAGGGAGAGGAGCAACCGCAAAGAGAAAAACATGTCAAGCGGGTAAAAGATGCTGTCAAACACCTGAACGATTTGCTGGAAGATTTTCTGTCCTTTGGAAAACTGGAAGAAGGAAAAGTGGAAACCAAACTGGAACCGGTAAATCTGGCCCAATTGCTGGAAGAAGTGGAAGATGAATTGAAGCCTTCCATGAAAGAAGGACAAACATTTATGCAGGACATACCGGCAGCCATCAACTGCACCACGGATAAGCGATTAATGAAACATACATTGATCAACATCCTGAGTAATGCGATTAAATTTTCAGATCCGGGTAAATCCATTCATGTGCGAATGGTACAGGACAACGGGCGTTTAACCATTTCCGTGAAAGATGAAGGAATTGGGGTTGCAAAAGAAGACCAGGAATATTTATTTGATAGTTTTTTCCGGGCCAAGAATGCGTTCAATATTCAGGGTACCGGTTTGGGGCTACATATTGTAAAGCGTTACATGAACCTCCTCGGCGGTGATATCCGGTTTGAAAGTGAATTGAATCAGGGTACTACTGTTTCTGTATCTGTACCCTGTGCTACTATTAGTGGCAATCAATAGCAGCGCCCCTGGCTGATTCCAAAACCGGACTGATATAGGGAATACCCAGGTTCAGTCCCCTTAGAATTAGTAATACACCCATTACCGCAATTACATAAGGCGTCAGTTGTTTCATCCGGTTGCGAAGACTGATGCTGGCAAGGTGTCCGAACCAGTTCAGTGCCAGCAGAGCAGGTAGTGTTCCCAATCCAAATGCTGCCATAAAGAATACGCCATCCGTTAATTGGTTGGTACTGAGTGCGCCGGCTATGGCCAGATACACCATACCGCAGGGTAATAATCCGTTTGCCATTCCCAACAGGAAAAAACTGCCGGATCGCTGATCTTTCAACAACCTGCTCATGGTATTCAGCAGCCGGGTCTGTAATCGTGTGATCCAGCCGGGTTGTATCCTGGATTTTTGTTGCATGTATTGGATCAGCAGAAATAAAACCAATACTCCGAGAATGATGGAGAACCAGCGCTGAAAGCCTGCCAGGTAAACCTGTCTGCCTAACAACCCGAAGATGGCACCGAGTGCACTGTAAGTGGTGATTCTACCGAGGTGATAACTTAGTGTTGATCCCATCCGGCGAATGGGAGAGAGGTGTTGTACAGGTAGCGCAAATGCAATAGGACCACACATCCCTACGCAGTGAAAGCTGCTGATAAGGCCGAGGCTTAGTGCTCCTATGATCAGTTCCCAAGTCATTACTGCAGGTTCATAAAGTTTTCCTGGTAATAAGCTGTGTCATTCGCCTGCCATTTGAATTTAAGTTTATAGGCGGCAGGCAGGATGCTTTTACCAATTTCAATTGACTGCTGTCCGGTTGCATCGGGTTGCAGGTCAAGTACGGTGTCTTTATCAGAATCAGAGGGACAATAAAAAATGATTTGTCCCGATTGAACTTTGCCAACCATCTCAGCCGGTAGCTGAATCTTCAGCATTTTATCGCGATAGCTTAACTGAATCGCAGCTGTTAAATTGGCTGCATTGTTTCGTGCATCAATAACCTGCTGATAAGCCAGTTCCTCTTTATAATAATCCTTGGAAACCAGTTCGAATTCTGTTTTTACGCTCATATAAATCAGGGTGCCCATAAGCAATCCGAAAGCGATGAAAACAAGTACCAGTTTATGTCCAAAATTGAGTGCCATATTTTTATTGGGTTACAGGTCCTAAAAAAGTTGTTTTTACCTGGTCGATCCGTTCATTGCCTCTGTACAATCCAAGTTGTAAAACATTTTTACGATCGTGGATAGCAGTACGCGGTAATATGATGAAGAAGGATCCGGATCCCTGACCTTCTTTTTTCACCATAATCGGTCCGCCTCCAATGATTTCCACTTTGCCCTGCTGGCCTTCCAGCCTGATCGTAAGGGGTACTTCCTCCATGGTTTTATTCGCTACCTTGATATTATAGAGATTCGATACACTGTCTGCTCCTCTTTCCTGGAATAACATTCCGGGTGTTCTCATGATGGTTGCATCCACATCTTTTCTCGTAATCAGCAGGGTAGATAAAATTACCACTAATACCAGCAATAAAGCAGTATATAATTTCATCCTGGTGGTGTACTTCAATGGCTCCCGGTTCGCAATTCCATTTTCAGATGCATACCGGATCAGCCCTCTGGGGCGGCCAATCTTGTCCATGATATTGTCACAGGCATCAATACAGGCGGTACAGTTTACACATTCCAATTGAGTGCCATTGCGGATGTCAATACCAGTGGGACAAACCTTCACGCATTGCAAACAATCAATACAATCTCCGAGTGACAGTTCTTCCTTGTCTTTCAGTTTTCCCCTGGGCTCACCTCTTTTATAGTCATAGGCAACAATCATGGAGTTGCGGTCGAGCAATACGCCCTGGAGGCGGCCATATGGACAAACAACCGTACATACCTGCTCCCTGAAAAATGCATATACACCATAAAAAACAGCAGAGAAGAGCATCAGGGAAAGCAGACCGAGGAAGTGTTCAGACACAGGTTCGGTAATGATTTTCCACAGTTCTTTAATGCCGATGATATAGGCCAGGAAAAAATTGGCAATGATAAAAGACATCAAAAAGAATACAAAATGTTTGGTTGTCTTTTTGACAATTTTTTCTGTATTCCAGGAGGCTTTTGCGAGCAGGCGCTGTTCAGATGCATCTCCTTCAATAAGGTATTCAATTTTCCGGAATACCATTTCCATGAAAATGGTTTGCGGACAAATCCATCCGCAAAACAACCGGCCAAATGCTGCGGTGAAAAGAACAATGAAGATAACAAAGCTCACCATCGTAAGGCCAAAGATGAAAAAGTCCTGCGGCCAGAAAACAACTCCAAACAATATGAACTTTGCTTCCGGAATATTAAAGAGTATGAGGGGCCGTCCATTCACATGAATGAAGGGTATGATAAGGAAAACAGCAAAGAATAACCAGCTTACATAGTTTCTCCAGTTGGTAAATCGGCCCTTGGGTTTTTGTGCAAAAACCCATTTACGTTTACCAGATTTGTCAACTGTAGCAATTCGGTCGCGAAAACTTTCGTCTTCTTCTTTTTCTATTTTCCCTTTTACCTCACTCATGAATAACGGATTTAGTTAGTAGCGCTTGATACGGAAGTAGAATCAACAATGGTTGCCGGCTTAACGGAGTCTCCTGCTGCCGGAGCTTCTTCTTTATACAAGTCCCCCTGTTTTTCTTTTGGGTTTGGAGGATTGCTTCCATGAATGGATTTGATAAAGCTGCTTATCTGTGCAATTTTCACCGGACTCAGATCTTCCTGCCAGGAGCGCATTCCTTTTTCAGGTACACCATACTTAATGGTTTTGAAAATATCATTGATAGAACCTCCATGCAACCAGTAGTCATCAGTAAGGTTCGGACCCACGGTACCTTCACCCTGTTTACCATGACAGGCAGCGCAATTCGTGATATAAAGTGCCTGACCTGCAGCTATACCGGCTGCGTCCATCATCACTACTGAATTCTCATCAATATTGTTAGCCGCTTTTTTGAGGTATTCTTCTTTCTGCTTTTC
>JAGKTB010000191.1:0-8449 GCA_018993145.1 Flavihumibacter sp. | reverse complement strand
AGAACCAGCTCCCATTTGCCTGCAGTACGAAATACCAATTCTTTCATAAAGAGTGGGGTTAGGGTTATTCTTCAATGGGTGTTGAAAGGGAAATCATATCGGGCATCCAGGTTGCCTGCTGGCCGGGCTCCACGCCCCATATATTATTTGCATCGAAACCGAAATTCACATAACCGCTACTGGTAGAAAGACTTGCCTGCTCCTCTCCTCTTTGCTTGTATAGAAAGGCGCCTTCTACGGTTGTCGCAAATGTTTTACTGCCTTCCACTTTGAACGGTTCACCCGGACGTTTACGAATTTCAAACCTTGCACTTCCTTTTAGGATTACGTGGCGCTGAAAGCGATCCAATTCCTCCGGAAAAATAAGTGTTGAGTGTGGCAATAATTCCACCAGGGAACTATCACTCAGGTAAATGATCTTTGATTGCTCCTGTGTACTAACCGTGAGTCGGGTCCAGGTAATTTCTGAAAAAGATTTTCCCCTCCACCACTGCTTGAATGGCCCGGTAGGCAAAAACGCATCCACAGCAGAGAGAATCAGAAATGCGTATAAGAGATACAGCAGGATTCGTTTGATCCAATTGACTTTCCGCTTCTCCTTTCTCTTGTACTGATTCAAAATCTGCAGAGTTGAAGCACCTGTCCCCTCTCTATTGAGCTCCAACAGCAAATCAAAGAAATGGCTGTTGGCTTCGCGCTCGTTGAGCCATACATCAAGTGCATCTTTTTGCTGGGGCGTTGCCAGCTTCAGGAAAAAATCCTGCAGCAGTTGCGCAGCTTCTGGATGCAGATCTGCCTGCGTAGCTGCGAGTTTGAGTTGATCGTTAAGTGTAGTCATTTTTTATACATTTTCCGGAACTGAGCCGGGGTGAGTTGAGTTAGTTTATCAAAGTTTTCTCGAAAGGTGGCTTCCCGCAGGTAACCACATTCCAGTATGATTTCACGGATGGACTTATTGGTATGCACGAGTAAATCCTTTGCCAGCATAATCCGCAACTGATTCTGTCGCTTCGCCATGCCCGTTCCAAACTGTTCACTGAAAACCTGCTTCAGCGTACACTCATTTAATCCCACTACCCGCGCAATCTGAAGCGTGGTTAAATCCTCTGTCAAATGCTGCCGGATATAATTATCAGCCAGCAATGCATACTGCCTTAGCAATTGTTTATCCTCTTCCACTGCAACCGGCTGCTCCACCTGTTCCAACAAAGCCAATAGCAAATGCGATAACTGAACAGAAAGCCATTTATCCGGAAAGGCATTCGGTGCTGGTGTTTGCAGCATCTCTGCAACAATGGCCTGCAATTTGGCCGTGGGATGAAATCGACCCTCTGTAAACACACCCAGATCCATGCGTTTCACCAGCGGTTCGATGTTGTACAAGAGGAACTGCAGCTTTGCGTGATCCGGCAAACAGAGTTGATACAATCGGGATCGAAATAAACAGCAATTGCCAGGCTGGAGTAACCAATCCACTTCCCTGGTGCGCAAGCGTACAGCACCCTCTGTAACCAGCAAGAGTTTCAGTGCATCTGTTGGCTGCTCCTGATCCAGTTCCACTGCTTCCTTCTGCACGTAGGAATAAAGATGCAAAGGGCCATCGGCGGTTGCATATTCCTGTAAGTTTGAAGTAGGGAGTAACAAGTGTGAAGATTTAACGTGATACAATGCTAAAAACAGTTCGGCATACACGCAAACAATTGGAAGGGAAATTTGCGCTTCGGAGCAAGGTTCCCGAAACCGTCGAAAATATTCCCAAAACCGTCGCTTTTTTTGGAAAAAATACCCCAGCCAGGACTAGCCGGGGTTTGGGAATCGAATGCTTACGCAGCAGCAGACCCATAGCGATCTGAGAGGTTGGTAACGGTGAGCCATACCCGCTCTTTTTTATCCAGTGCAGACCGCACCAGTAACATAAGCGAATGAAAAGCATCCACCGTTTTTTTACCTATACCGGGAGCCAGCAATTCAGTCACCGGTGCGATACAACCCTTGAGCTCTTTCAAGGCATGGGTAGCCTTGTGCAGGAGGATCAGGGATCTGTCCGGCACTGCTTTCACCAGGAGGTGCCATTGGTGACGATCGCTGAAGCGAAGCACCAGTTGATATCGTCCTTCCGGGATGCAGGAAATCATCCGTTGATTGTTGCGCCAGGGAAGTTCGATGGTGAAGCAGATGAATTGATCGCGGCAACTCAGGATACCATTCGTACCTGACGAATGATATTCTCTTTCCAAAAGCAGTTCCATAGCTAGAGCGATTTATGGATGACTGCCTTGTTTCCTGCGAGGTCGTAGGCCGTGATGGTGACGAAACACTCATTGAAGTCTTTCGCGCGGGCAGTGGTGGAGTAGCTCCAGGTACTGCCCTTACTACCAGGCATACCTCTGCCCTCTTCGAGCAATTCACCCTTGCTGTTTTTGAATTGAAAGAAGACCCGTGCCACCCTGACATTATCGGAAGCCTGTACCTCCATCATAAGGGGCTTGCAAGGTTTGGAGGGATGGATAACCGGATGACAGAGATGGGGACCGACCAGTGCATCGCGCAGGGCCAGGTGAAAGACTGATTTGCAGTTAGGAACCTGTTCCAGGTAGAACTGGCTCCAGGTAGCATCCCTGCGGACCATCTTAGCAAAGGCAACTGCCTTGCGAAAACGAATATTGCCATCGTTTAAGACATGGTTTTTGCGCTTCGCTTTTTTGTGTTCCTTCAACGCCTGGAGGAAAGCATCCACCAGCGCTTTAATCGTAATAGCCATAGAAAAGGATTTTGGAAGTTAAAAACGGGGTTAACCTTTCACAGCCACCTGGCTAACGGCGCTGGCAACCGTAGCTGCCACACCCATATAACTGGCGATGGTAGTGATGATAGCGGGGAGTGCCACCGGAGAGGCCAGCAGTGCGGCACTGATGCCGGCAAGTGCCAGTCCGATATTTCTGAGTTTCAGAAAAAACTTCGGCGTTTCCGCGGTGGCTCTTTGAGCAATGCTCAGTTGATCGATATCCTGTTGTTTCATGATAGAGGATTGAATGATTAAAGAATTGGTTTTTCAAAGAGAAGAAGATGATTAAATCACTGCCTCGAATTGGCTGCGATTTTTAGGCACATCTTCTGCAATCACACGAATGATGGTACCGGCAGGAGAAGAGATTTCTGATTGGGTGGTATAGATCCAATCGAAACCATTATCATCCATAACAGCATCTCCTTCTTCGAGCAGACTACCATCGGGCGCAAAGAGGCCAAAGCTCACTTTGGTAACGCGGAAGTTGTCGGTTGCCTGGACAGTGAGGGATTGTCCGGCTGCACCGGAATATCCATCTGTACGCAGGTTGTCGATTTCGGGACCTTTGAGTGCGTCCAGCACCGCTGCATTATAGGCAGACTGATTCTTCTTAGCGATTGCCTGGTAGGCGGCTTTGAGTTCCGGGTTGGCGATTGCTTTTTTTGCATAGATCACAGCAAGGGAAAACTTGCGTTTAACTGCCTTTGTTTTTTCAGTGTCGGATCTTTCCTTACGAGGCTTTGGAAGTCCCGCCAGGATAGATTGATCGCCTTTCATGCGAAGGGAATACTGTCCGGCTACTGTACCGGTGTAATTACGAGTCAGGACATTGTTAGATGAACGTGCCATTTTTTTAAGTTTTAATTGGATGAAAAAAAGGGGAAACGGATTAAAGAGTGGGCGGACTGGAGGGTGTGGCAGGCGGGGCTTAGCCTCGTAAAAGCAGGCGAAATTTTTTGACCGTTCAGGTACCGTTCCTATACCGTTGGTTGATCGTTCACTGACCGTTATGGAACCGTCAGTGAATCGTTCCGGAACCGTTCCGGGCATTTGTGAAATAACACCAATGCTTAGTTGAATTGGGTAGGGAGGCTATCACCTGGCGAGCCAAACACAGGACCAGCATTGCCGGAGTGCATCATCAGAAGAGAGCAACTGGAAATGATACTTGATTTATCCCGAAGCAGCATTGGGGCCTTATCTCCCTTTGCTACATAAGGCGGTCGGGCGTAACCGGTAGTTGTTCTGTTTGTGCTGAATGACAAAACAAGATTAGAAAGCAATTTTCACTCAAAAAAATAAACTTCGCGAATCGACAAAAAACCACGACGAACGACCAAAAAGTGGTTCTGAACGACATGTGGGGGATGGAAGATGGAGGAAAGGAAGAAATGGAGAAGGGAGGAGGAGATTTGCAACACGTACGCATGATGCATCACCGGCTGGATAAGGTAACTATATTTTGACTGATTAAATATTCAGCAACCAACCTGCCTAAAAAATCATACCCTCTTTGATTTGGATGTACTCCATCTTTGACAGTCATGTACTCCGGTTTATTTGAAAAAGAGGGAGTCAAATCTAAAAAATGAAGTTCCGCGGAAGAAGCAATCTTTCTAACCCTGTCGCGTAGTTCCCAGATTCTTGGTCTTCGCAACGTAAGATTATCAAACCGTTCTTTTGATAACTCCGGGGTAGTCAACACCATATCAAGTGGACTGCAAAGGATAATGGTAGAATTTGGAGTCATTTTCTTTACTGAATCGATAAACAGGTTGTAATCGGATTCAAAATCCTTGATTTGTTCCCAATTGAACAGGGGCTCGCTAACGGTTTCGTTGGTGCCGGCTTTAATGATGATTATAGCTGGGTTGTACAATTTGGTAGAATCCAGCAATCGCTACACATTGGGCTTCTCGTAGCGCAACATAGTTGCTCCGCCGATGCCAAAATTGAGCACATCATAGTTGGTAAACCCTCTCTCCTGCAAGGTCTTTGAAACAATAGCGGGATAAGAAAAACTGGAAGGATCATCCAACCTTGCTCCAAATGTTATGCTATTACCAATGCAGGCAATTTTCAGTTTTGTCTGTTGACTATAAGCAACACTAACAGGCGCGACTGTTACCACACATAAACAGGCGAATAGCCATACAAAACGCATCTGGATTGATTTTCGATTTAATATAACGTCACAGCTTTAATCAAATGCCCATTTTCTGATTTCGGTATCAATAACCGAATCCGTTGACCACTAATGGGTGCATCCAATTTCTTGATAAACTTATTTCCAATAGAACTGCCCGCTGCAATGGTGATCCATTTCCCTCTTTGTTGAACTTGTAATGAAAAGGCACGAACCCGCTGCCCCCTGCTCTGGTCTTCAGCAATCACTATCTTATCAAATTTCCGGCCTTTCGGCAGCGGCAGTTCAATTTCTTTTTGATCAGAACTGAAGCTAAATACCGGGGTACTGTAGGTTGCTTTCAACAGGTCGCCAAAAGCTTTCAGGGTATCTACATCCGGCTGAGGAAGCAGTCCGCTTGCATCTGGTGTTAACCCAATGATCAACGTTGCATTTCTACCAATCGATTTTTCATACATATCCATAAGCCTGCCTACCGGAAAGATATGTGCTTCATCTCCCGGCTCCCAGAACCATTCATGCCTGCCTTTATACCCGCGAAGCGGAGCATCGGCCATAGCCGGCATAAAATAAGCGCCATTTTCCTGCCCATGTTTAATGGCTTTAAAATCATTCTTCGCATCGGCGTACTGGGACCAGGAGGGATGAGCAAAGGTAGACCAGCAGGGATAGGGTACGGTGCCGGATTCAGATCCGCCCCAGCGCACATCTGCCCGTTGCAGGTTGTGATAGAAAATGGCATCCGGTTGATTGGCAGAAATAATCGGTAGCAAATCTGCGCCACCTTGTTCAGGTCCATGCGCTCCGCCATCAAACCAGATAAAGAAAAACTTACCGTACTTCGTAACCAGCTCTCTTGTAATGTTTTCACAATAGGTATTATAATAAGCCTGTCTGTTTTTGGAAATAGGGGCATTGCCATCTACATAAAAATCGTGAATACCCATAAATGAATTCCACCGAATACCGATATAGATGGCCGGCAGCAGACCGAACTTATTACAGGACTGAATAAAATCCCGAAGTATATCTCCTTTCCCATCTCTCCACTTGAGTGCTTTTAAACTGTAGGGATTAAAATCACTTTGGTACAAAGCAAAACCTGTTTCATGGGTAACAGTCAGGATGGCAAATTTTGCACCGGCATTTTTGGCAGCCAATATCCACTGATCGGTATCCAATTGTGTTGGATTGAAAATATTATAATCAGCAACTGGGGTGATCCTGTTTTTTGCCTGGTTGTAGGGCTGACCATCAAACACATGGAGATCGTAATGAAAAATCACTCCGAACTCTGCGCCTGCCCAGGCAAGCTGGGCTGGTGTTGGAATGGGAACCTGACTAGTAGCTGGGTTAAGCAATAATAATTGCAACAAGGACATACAAATAATTCGCAACATAACTTAACGGGCAATTTGCTCTAAGTTATTGTATTACCTTTAGGTATGAATGGTTTCAGATCAGTGATTGTTGCCACGGGGAGTGTGCTGCCGGAAAGAGTCATACACAATGCAGACTTTCTTGCCAACCGGTTTTTGCAAAAGGATGGCACTATTGTACCGGGCACGATTCTACGAAATATTGAAAAATTTAAGGATATCACCGGGATTGACCAGCGCAGATATGCCCGTCCTGATCAAACTACCTCCGACCTTGCCAGCATAGCAGCAGCAGATGCATTAGCAAGTAGTGCTATTGATAAAGAATCCATCGACCTGTTGATTGTGGCGCATAATTTCGGTGATGTACATATAGGCACCAATCGCACTACCATGGTGCCCTCTCTTGCCTCTTTGGTGAAATACAAACTCCAAATCAAGAACCCCTCCTGCGTCGCTTATGATCTGGTATTTGGTTGTCCGGGTTGGATCCAGGGCGTCATTCAGGCTGATGCGCTCATCCGCGTTGGCGATGCCAAACGTTGTATGATTATCGGAGCAGAAACCTTATCCAGAGTCATTGATGACCACGACCGGGATTCCATGATTTATGCGGATGGCGCAGGTGCCGTTATTATTGAAGCAATTCCTGATTCATCAGTTGGAATTATTGCACATGGCAGCCGAACTTATGCCAGCGAACACGCGCTTTTATTACGAATGGACAGTTCTTATAACATGGAAAACGGGGATGCCAATCTCTACCTGAAAATGAATGGCAGAGCCTTGTATGAATTTGCATTAACCCATGTTCCCCTGGTTATAAAAGAAACCCTTGATAAAGCGCAGGTGCAGTTATCTGAAATAAAAAAAGTACTGATCCACCAGGCCAATGAAAAAATGGACATCGCCATACTGGAGCGACTGTACAATTTGTATGACATGCCATTAACAGACCTCTCGGTTATGCCGATGACCATCAGTTACCTTGGCAATAGTTCAGTGGCTACGATTCCCACCTTACTGGATCTGATCCTCAAGCAGCAGGTGGAAGACCAGCATATTGAAGCCGGAGACAAAGTAGTTTTCGCATCGGTTGGCGCAGGCATGAATATCAATGCCATTGTTTACCAGTTTTAAACAGCAGGAATAAGTCAGGCGCGTTTAAACAGGTGATGGATCGGAATGCCTTCCAGGTAAGGAGCCAGCTGCAGGGTATCTCCGAAGGCTCTGTATTCCAGCACTTCCTTACTGATACTGCAACAGTAAATTTCCACGTAATATTCTGATAACTGAAAGAGAAACACCACCTGCTCGTTAAAACTTCTTTTTGCAAGCACAACACCTTTCGATAAAACAGTTGATCTTTTTTGATCTTCCGTTAATGCAATGAATTCAGATAGTTTCATAAATGCTGGTTTTAAGTTTATTAAATCGCACGTAAAAAACTGACAATATTCAGAGAGGCAAAAAACAAACGAAACTGAAAATGAGACTGAAATCTGTGCCGGAGGCGGCACCGCAAGGATGGTGAATATACTATTCATTTCCAGAATACCAAATATTATCGTAGCTTAAATCTGCCAAAAACTTTACCACCATGGCCACCTATACCATTCAGGTTAATGGAAAATCCCACACCGTAGAAGCAATGGAAGACATGCCGCTGCTTTGGGTAATACGAGATCTACTGAACCTTCCCGGCACCAAATTCGGATGCGGTAAAGCCCTCTGCGGCGCCTGCACTGTACATGTAAATGGAAACCCGGTTCGCTCCTGCAGTTATCCTATCTCGGCAGTTGGAACCGCAAGTATTACAACTATTGAAGGCTTGTCGGAGCAGGGTAATCATCCTGTTCAAGAGGCCTGGGAAAAACTGGTAGTGCCCCAATGCGGCTATTGTCAAACCGGACAAATCATGACCGCGGTGGCGTTGCTGAAACAAAAACCCAATCCAACCGACCAGGAAATAGACCAGGCCATGCAGGGCAATCTCTGCAGATGCGGTACCTATAATCGTATCAAGGCAGCCATCCAATTAGCTGCTTCCGGAAAACCAGCACTCCCTTAATTCAAAGCTCCCGATCATGAAAAAGACCGCTCCTTTCTATACAAGTAATATTGAGGAAGTTGAAT
>JAGKTB010000190.1:0-5684 GCA_018993145.1 Flavihumibacter sp. | reverse complement strand
TGCCGACTAAGCGCAAATTCAACTCAACGCACCCGCGAATTCACAGGCTATGATATGAGCACCAAACTCAAACTCGTAGGTACGGATGTAGCAAGTTTTGGGGAGCCCTTTGCAAACGGGCCGGAGGTGCGGAATATCATCCTGAAAGATTCTGCCAAAGGCATTTATAAACGACTCAATGTAACAGCAGATGGCAAGTACCTGCTGGGTGGTATCCTGGTGGGTGATGCCAAACAATACAACCTGTTATTACAAACCTGTAAGAATAAGATACTGCTGCCACAGCACCCGGAAGACCTGATCCTGCCTGTACGCGAAGGAAAAAAAGAAGAAGGTACCGGAATAACAGCACTTCCCGATGAAGCATTGATCTGCAGTTGCGAAGGAGTAACAAAAGGAGCCATCTGCCAGGCAGTATCTGACCAGGGATGTGAAACAGTGGACGAAATAAAAAAATGCACGAAGGCCGGAACCGGCTGCAGTGGCTGTTTACCCATGGTCAAGGACCTAATGGTATATACCCTGAAACAACAGGGCAAATATGTGCGGAATGTGCTTTGTGAACATTTTAATTACAGTCGCCAGGAGCTCTTCGACCTGATCAAACTCCATGAACTCAAAACCTATAATGAGGTGCTGGATCAGTTGGGTAAGGGCGATGGATGTGAAGTATGCAAACCAGCTGTGTCCTCTCTGCTGGCCAGTTTATGGAATGAAATGGTGTTGACAAAAGGCAATGACACCTCGCAGGACAGCAATGATCGTTTCCTTGCTAATATCCAGCGGGGAGGTACTTATTCAGTAGTGCCTAGAATTCCGGGAGGAGAAATCACGCCGGAGAAACTGATTGTAATTGGGCAGGTTGCGCAGCAATATGGTTTGTATACCAAGATCACAGGGGGCCAGCGGATCGATTTATTCGGGGCCCATGTGAGTGACCTGCCGGCTATCTGGTCGGCATTGATTGCAGCGGGATTTGAAAGTGGCCATGCATATGGAAAAGCGTTGCGCACAGTGAAAAGTTGTGTAGGCAGTACCTGGTGCCGGTTTGGTTTGCAGGACAGTGTAAGTTTTGCCATTGAGGTAGAGGAGCGTTATCGAGGACTGCGGGCACCCCATAAAATCAAATCAGCTGTATCAGGATGTATACGGGAATGTGCGGAGGCACAGAGTAAGGATTTTGGCATCATCGCCACCGAACAGGGATGGAATTTATATGTATGCGGAAATGGGGGAAGCAAGCCACAGCATGCATTATTACTTGCAACAGATCTTGACAGCGCAACCTGTATTCGATATATCGACCGCTTCCTGATGTTTTACATTAAAACGGCTGATCCATTAACCCGCACAGCCACCTGGCTGAATAAAATGGAAGGCGGCATCAACTATCTCAGAAATGTGGTAGTGAATGACAGTTTGGGAATGGGTGCGCAATGGGAAGCAGAGATGCAGGCCCTGGTGAATGCATATCAGTGTGAATGGAAGGTGGCTATTGAAACGCCTGAAATTCGAAAACGATTCAATCATTTCGTCAATGCACCAGGCGAAAAAGATCCTACTGTTCAATTTGATTCGCTCAGGGAACAGAAGAAAGCTGCGAATTGGTAATCCTTCTTAATTTTTTGATATGACTACAGAAAAAGTACTCCTGACACAGGACAAGACCTGGTTTGCTGCCTGCCGGGTAGAAGATGTTGTAGAAAATGGCGGCGTATGCATTAAGTATGGCGATGAACAGATTGCCTTGTTTTACTTCACGCGCCGAAATGAATGGTATGCGACACAGAATGAATGTCCGCATAAAAAACAGATGGCATTAAGCAGGGGTATGATCGGCACCAAGGGGGAAGAGCCCAAAGTTGCTTGTCCCTTTCATAAGAAAACCTTTTCGCTTCGTACAGGCGAATGTCTGACAGGAGACAGCTGCAGCATTAAAACCTACCCGGTGAAAGTAGAAGACGGACTGGTCTACATAAAAGTAGATATACACTAACCATCACTAAAAACAACTGATTATGGATTACGTACAACCAAAGGAAGTAGCTGAAACCATGTTACAGGCCGCAGTAAACAAAGCTGCATTAAGCACCAAAGATTTATTGATACGAGGCATGTTATCCGGGGCATTGCTCGCGATCTCAGTAACCCTGGCATTAGCTGCAACATCACAAACCAGGATTCCCTTAAGCGGAGCGATTGTATTTCCGGTTGGATTTGTGATCATCGCTATATTGGGGTTAGAGCTTGTAACGGGAAGTTTTGCCCTGATACCCCTCGCCTATTTTGAAAAAAAAATCAGTGGTGCCACCATGCTGAAAAATTTGAGCTGGGTTTTCCTGGGGAACCTGGCCGGTAGTTTACTGTATGCGTTGCTGTACTGGGCTGCATCCTCGGAGATGGGAACAGTTACAAGTTTGGGTGCTATTGAACAGTTGCTGGTGACTGCTGCTGAGAAAAAAACCATCGGATACGCGCAACATGGGATACCCGGATTTTTAGCTGCCTTTGTAAAAGGCATACTCTGCAATTGGATGGTATGCATGGGAGTGGTGATGGCTATGACCTCCAAATCAACCTTAGGAAAAATTCTGGCAGCCGGTATTCCCATCTTTATCTTTTTTGCACTCGGCTATGAACATGCGGTGGTGAATATGTTTGTGATACCTGCCGGCATATTGTTTGGTGCTAAGGTCTCACTGACCGACTGGTGGATCTATAATCAACTGATCGTAACCATTGGAAACATCATAGGTGGATTGCTGTTCACCGGGATGGCCATTTACTACACGTACGGGCGGCAACAAAAATCCGACATCAACCCAATTCAAAAAGCCGCTTAGTTACTTAATACATACGGAAATGAAAAACAGTATACGGCGAATAAGCTTCCTGCTTATTCTGGTGCTTTCTATTGCACAAACGCAGGCTCAATTGACAGTAACAGCACAATTGAGAACCCGTACAGAATTTCGGGATGGACAGGGAGCACCCTTGCAGGAAGGTGTAGATCCGGCATTTTTTACTTCCCAGCGAACGCGACTGGGATTGGGGTTCCAGGCCTACCGGTTAAAAATGGGACTAACGGTGCAGGATGTACGCGTTTGGGGACAGGATGTAAGTACGATCAACAGAACTACTACACAGGACAACAATGGATTCATGGTTCATGAAGCCTGGGCGGAAGTTTTATTAACGGATACGAATAGTCGAAAAGGAGAGCTGGCATTAAAGATCGGAAGACAGGAATTGCTTTATGATGACCAGCGATTGATTGGCAACCTGGACTGGCTGCAGCAGGCCCGGCGACATGATGCGCTGTTGTTAAAATATCACCATGGAAACTGGTGGATACATACGGGATTTGCGTATAATCAAAATAATGAAACATCAAATGGAACAGGATATATCCTTACACCAGCTGGTGGGTATCCGGGAAATACCAATGGAGGCAGCATGTATAAAAGTTTTCAGTATATGCATGCGAATAAAGTCTATGCGGGAGGAAGGCTTTCGGTTTTGTTTTTCAGCGATCAGTTTTCTAAATACCGGACAGAAATCAACAATGGTAGTAGTGTGAAAGTTTGGGAAAAGGGAGTCTGGACCCGGATGACAACGGGGTTCTATGCAGAGAAAAAAGCTGGCAACGCGAATTTGACTGCTGCGGGATATTTTCAGTTTGGGAAAAATGCGAAAGGACAGGCCCTATCAGCCTGGTTATTGAGTATGGAGTATTTTCAGCAGGTTAGAAACCAATGGAAGTTGGGATTGGGATTGGATTATACAACAGGCGGTTCGTCTGAAGGAAGGTCCAATGCCTTTGATCCTTTGTATGGAACACCACATAAGTTCTGGGGACTGATGGATTATTTCTATGCGGGATCCGGATTTGGTGAAAAGGGGCTGATTGATTATTCTATTCGATCAAGGCATAAAGTTGGGGAGAAAGGTGAACTCCTGCTTGACCTGCATCAGTTCAGCAGTGCGAGCAGCGTGATGGATGTTAATGGAAGAGGCTTATCCCGAAATTTTGGAACAGAGCTGGATTTGGTTGGGAAGTACAGTCTCACCAGGATGATTGGCATGGAGCTGGGGTACAGTCATTTTCTGGCGGGAAAATCGTTGACTTCGGAAGGTGTAAAAAATATTCCGGGTGCGCAACGGCATAATAACTGGTTGTATCTGATGCTCAACATACGTCCGGAATTTATTTTCGGGGTGAAAGAAAAATAGGGTTGGAAATTTAATTACATTTAGTACAGATAACTCAAATTGCGCGGCTTGTTTTGGTAGCAACTAATCCTACCCGTATTAGTTCCATCTAAAACGCTTTCATATGCGCCCTCCAGTATTGTTAGCTGTTATTGTAACGGCAATTCTTCTTAGTTGCGGTTCCTCTCAAAAAATAACCAGTTCCTGGGTAAATCCCGACTGGCCAGCGAACCCCAATTACAAAACGGTTTTTATTGCTGTGTTAAGTAACCGGCAAACAGTCAAGACGAAAATTGAAAATGAATTGGCGACTTTTATCCAGCAAAAAGGATACACAGCTATCAAAAGCTCAGATATTTTTCGTCCGGGTTTTACAGACGAGAAAATGCCTGCCCGTGAAGAAATGCTGGGCAAAATCCGCGAACTGAACAGTGACGTCATTTTTACAGTGGCCCTTGTCGATAAGGAGAGTGAGAGCCGGTACGTTCCGGGTAGTATGCCTTATCGGCCTTATATGGGATATTATGGACGGGGTTTCTGGGGGTATTATAATTACTGGTATCCGTTTGGGTATGATCCCGGTTATTATACCACAGATAAGACCTATTTTCTCGAAGGCAATCTCTTTGATGTAAAAACGGAGGAGCAGCTTTGGTCGGTTCAAACAGAGGCATATAATCCAACGAGCATTGAAAATTTCAGTAAGGAATATGCGAAGTTGCTCTGGAATCGGGCAGAGAAGGAATTGCCATTTAAAAAGCCCTGAGGCCAATGTGCCGGCCTTTCTGATTATCAGCACCTTACTAAAGGACTGGGAATTTTTTATCAAAATTTTGATGAAAAGCTTGCGTACGTCCTCCAGTTTACTAACTTTGTATTTCAAAGTACTTTTTAATCAACTGATATGGAAGCACGAATTTCTATTCAACAACTGGCAGGCTGGTTTTTTGGCCTGGTATTTACAGCGATTGGGCTGATCAACCTGTTCTGGGGAAACGACCCGCTTTATGGTGTATTTGTGGTACTGCTGGCGCTGATTTATTTTCCGCCGGTAACACATTTTATCCAGGGAATAACCGGATTTCGCATTCCGATCTGGAGCAAGGTTTTATTAGGCGCATTTATTATTTGGTCTAGTTTAGGCGTAGGTGAATTGTTTGATAAAATCGAATTGATGCAGCAGTCGTTTTCGGCCTATGAGTTTACTGAGGGGGGATATTCTATTTATTTTTTGGTATAAATGTTAAGTATATTTAGGAAAGCGCTTATTCATGCGATGTTTCCTTCTCCTGCTGGTTTTATTGCCTTTCTATCGGCTTACAGCTCAGTTGGTTTACCCAAAAGCAAAAACAGAAAAGTTTGATACCACGGTGATGGGAATCCGAATATCGGATCCCTATTTCTGGATGGAAAGAAAGGATAGAGAAGCGGAAATGATGCAGTTCTGCAAGTTACAGGGGGAATTTGCTGAT
>JAGKTB010000189.1:0-3446 GCA_018993145.1 Flavihumibacter sp. | reverse complement strand
GGCGGCCCTGGCATCCGGTGCGGCATTTACAGCCGGAGGTATCCTGCCCTTATTGGTAACATTCTTTGCACCGGTCTCCAATATGGAATATTTCCTTTATGGATTTACAATGCTTTCCCTGATTATCCTTGGAGCCGTTTCCGCCAAAACAGGAGGATCAAGCATCAGTAAAGCGATTATTCGCATTGTAATTTGGGGGACAATTGCCATGGTATTATCAGCTACAGTTGGTTATTTGTTTGGCGTGAAGGTGTAAACAACATACCCATGTTAATTGCGTTAATTTGAGTGAAATCTTATCCAATGCGAAAAAAGTTATGTTGCCCTGTTATTCTATCAATTTTATTCATCCTCCAGAGTTGCCAGAAACAAACATCAATTAATAAAGAAGAAAGCTGCTACCATACTAAAGAAAATGTGATTTCAGACAGTACTGTTTACGGACTTACTTATCATTATGATGAATTGAACCGATTGATTTTTGTAGACCGCCCGATGGTAAGAGATGACAGTATTTCTTACCAAACGGATAAAATAACTGTTTATAATATACCCGGTGCAAATGAATGGTATGTGGTTTTTTATCTGAACAATAAATCATTGGCAGCGTCATGCGAAATCTATCTGGATGGGATCCTCAATACAAAAAGGTATTTCACCTATACATCTGACGACTATTTAGCTACGATGAGAGATTCAAGCAAATCAGGAATTGTGGATTATTCACTCTCCTACACCAATGGGAATTTAACCGAATTTGAAATGCGGTTAGATACCAGTGTTGCCATCACCCGGCTGGAATATTATCCCAACGAGGTGAAATTCTGGACCTATCTGCACAATTATTATTTTGTTGGAAACGCCGTTTATTACCCCTGGTTGGGCAAGCACAGTAAAAGTTTGCCAAAGTCGATCCGTTTTGAAAAAGGCACCGGATTCGATACCCGTTATACGTATGAGTTGGATGAAAAGGGCTATATAAGAAAACGCACAAGGATACTTGAAAGTTTTAATGCCAGTACGGATGCATTTATGGAACATGAGTGTAGATAATTAAAAAACCCTTGAAAGCTACTGCTATCAAGGGTTTCCCTTTTGTTTCCGTGCCCAGGACTGGATTCGAACCAGCACGCCGTTTCCAGCACCACCACCTCAAGGTGGCTTGTCTACCAGTTTCAACACCTGGGCTCGCTTTAAAGCGGTGGCAAATGTAAGGATTTCAGCGAATTGCCGCCAAGTATTCGGCTGAATTTATTTGGAAAGACCGGTCTGCTTCGGCAATACAATCCGGAAGGTGGTGCCCTTACCTGGCTCAGATTGCTTCACACTCAGTTCTCCCAGGTGAAACTGTTCAATTATCCGTTTGGAAAGCGAAAGTCCCAGTCCCCAGCCCCTTTTTTTAGTAGTAAATCCGGGGTCAAATACCCGTCCGATATGTGTGGCCGGTATGCCTTTACCTGTATCGGTTACGTCAATCAGCACCTGGCGCTCGTTTTCCTGGATCTGTACCGTTATTTGTCCCTGGCCTTCCATGGCATCTAGCGCGTTTTTCAGAAGATTTTCTATTACCCAATCGAACAAGGTGGCGGATAGGGGAATGATCAGGCTGCCGGTAGATGGCGCCATAAACTCAAACCTGATCTTTCCGGATGCACGGCGTTTGATATAATCCAGCATAGCGTCAACCTGTCCTACAATATCTGTGGGTTCCAGGTTGGGAATACTGCCAATTTTGCTGAAGCGATCGCTTACCAGTTTCAATCGGTTTACATCTTTTTCCAGCTCCCGTGTGATTGCTTCCTGTCCGCCGGATTCCTTCAACATTTCAACCCAGCCCTGTAAGGAAGATAAAGGAGTTCCCAACTGGTGCGCCGTTTCCTTTGCCATGCCTGCCCAGAGCTGGTTCTGGCTGGACCGATGCTGAGTTGTCAGCAACAGGAGCAATAAAGTGATCAGCAAGCCCACAATTACCAGTTGAATGATGGGGTAATATTTTACTTCCTTTAATAGGCGGGTATTGCCATAATAATATTTGTTCGCGATATAAGGCTGCTGACTCAGCACCAGGATAAAGGGTTCATTATTGCGTTTGAACTCCCTCAGCTTATCCGGAAGATAGGTTGGATCAAGTGCTGCTTCGGTACTATCGAGATTGATATAATTGACAATGCTGTCTTTTTCATTGGTTTCGATAATCGGAATATTGGTCTGTTCATTCCGGATCATATTCGGCAGCGTCAGGGGCATGTCCGGGTTGTCAAAAATTGCCTTGCTGGCATTTACCCAGAGTTCCACTTTATCGCGTTCTTCCTGGGCAATTTTAGTGGCGAGATACCGCGAATAAAAAATCGTACCGATTACAATGGAGAGTGCGAGTAAAGCCAGCCAGCTGCGCCAGTTTGTAAGAATGGATACCATGAATTAAAGCGAATTGTAAATGGAAAGTTCAGCCATCTTTTCAACCGGGCTCATCATATAGGTAAGCAGACTGTTATCAGGCAGTATTTCCACCACCCGAAAGCCGCGATAGTTCACGCCCCAGCTGCCCCCAAAATGTCCGTCAAATAAAAAGGGGATGGATCCAAACATCTTTACGCCATCTTCCTGGTGATCATGGCCGTTGAAAGCAGCGCGGATATTTTTTTGTTCTTTCAGCAGTTGTTGAAAGGCAGTTGCATCCACTGCATGTTGGGTCCATTTGATCGGTGTGATATGAAAGAAAAGGAATATGTTTTTTGCGCTGCTGTATTTTTTGAATTGCTCCGCAAACCAGTCGGTATTGGGTGAAAGATAAGTTCCTTTTTCATCAGAAGTGGTGCCGAGCAGCAGAATATTGTCGCCTAGCTCCACGGCCTGGTTGACATCCTGTTTCCAGACTTCTTTCCAGCGTGTATCACTGACCATGTCATGATTGCCCTTGGTAACATATAGTGGTGTAGCGATGGGTTTCAGCGCATTGGCGGCTGCTTCGAGAAATGCCGGTTGGTCATGGAACAGATCCCCATTGGCGACTGTAAACTGTAAGGGTGATCGCTGATGAAAAGCATTAATCGCCTTGCAGATATCCCTATAAAAATCATCATAGGAAGTTTTCGGTTGTCCATAGTGCCCATCCGAAGTAATGGCAAAGCGGAACCGGTCGGGTGCCTGGGCTGAAAGGAGCCCCGCTGCCTGGAGGGGTTTGATCCCGCCATTGGCCAGCAACAGGAGGGCCGAGCAGGACAGATCGCGTAGGAAATTTCTTCTTTGCATACATGAAAGCTAACTAAATAAGCTGAATAGTTTTATACCTGTATTTTTGCCCCCTAATCAAAGATGCGCCTCTTGCAACCACTGGTTTCTGTTGTGATATTAAATTGGAACGGGCAACAGCACCTGTCTAATTTTCTGCCCTCTGTAAAGGCGCATGCCTGTGCGGATATGGAACTCGTGGTGGCTGATAATGC
>JAGKTB010000188.1:0-4994 GCA_018993145.1 Flavihumibacter sp. | reverse complement strand
GGAAGCCTGATATTACAACCCACTGAATAGCCACCCACTTCAAATGCTCCCCTGTTGGCAGCTTCCATAACACCCGGACCACCACCCGTCATAGTGGTGAAACCGAGGCCCGCGATTCTTCGTCCACATTCTCTAGCCAACTCATAGTAGGGATGATCTTCCTGAAAACGTGCAGACCCAAATACGGTGACGCAAGGCCCCACAAAGTGAAGGGTTCGGAACCCTTTAATAAACTGCCGGAACACTTTAAATGCGAAGCCCAATTCATAACTACGGGGCTTGGGTCCATCGAGATAAAAAAGTTCTTTTGGAGGAATTATAGGTTGTTGAGGCGCCATTTCAATAAATTTGAACAATCTGAAACCAATATAATAAATGAAACGGGTTATGCGAATTATATCTTATAACGTTAATGGGTTGAGAGCCGCCATGAATAAGGGATTTGTCGACTGGTTGAAAACAGATCCCGCTGATATTATCTGTATCCAGGAAACAAAAGCGCATAAGGATAATGTAAATCATGCAGCCATTACAGAGCTTGGCTTTAATGATTACTGGTACTCTGCAGAAAAGAAAGGATACAGCGGCGTAGCGATCTTTTCCAAAATCAAACCTGACCTGGTTCAAATGGGAAATGGATTCATGCAAAGTGATGCAGAGGGTCGTGTTATCCGTGCTGATTATGGAGATATTACTCTCATCAATGCCTACTTCCCTTCCGGCACATCCGGTGATGAAAGACAATTGTACAAATATCAATGGCTCGAAGAATTTTTCGGTTATACGGAACAGTTACGAAAAGAAAGACCGAAGCTGATTGTATGTGGCGACTGGAATATTGCACACAAAGAGATTGATATTCATGATCCCAAAGGCAATAAAAAATCATCCGGATTTCTTCCCGAGGAGCGCACCTGGATGGATAAATTCTTTGAAGCCGGATGGGTGGACAGTTTCCGCGAATTTCATCCCGAACCGCATCGCTATAGCTGGTGGAGCCAGCGTTTCCCCAGTGTACGCCTGAATAATAAAGGCTGGCGTATTGATTACATTAATGTAACCAAAGAGTTGAAAAAACAATTACTCGATGCTGAAATCTATCCGGATGTAAAACACAGTGATCACTGTCCTGTATATCTTAAAATCACCTATTAATATGTTTATCTACAATGTAACCATCCAGCTAACCTGGGGCATACATGAAGAATGGCTCAGGTGGATGACAGCAGAACATATGCCTGAAGTTGTGGCCACCGGCTGTTTTGAAAGCAGTCGTTTATTGCGGCTCGTGGAAGTGGATGAAACAGATGGTCCAACATATGCAGCACAGTATATGTCGCCTTCAAAAGCCATGTACAATCAATATATCAGTAATCATGCTGAAGCATTGAGAAAAAAAAGTTTCGATCGTTGGGGTGATCAGTTCATTGCTTTTCGTTCGGTAATGCAGCAGGTTTTCCCCGACAAATCCTGAATTTTCGCTACAATGCAGCATAGATGCGGGTTCCAGCGATCTAAAAGAGGATAAATAAATTTGAAAAAAGATTTGCTGGATGTAAAAACCGTATATATTTGTTCTGCTTAAAATTCTAAAATTTCACACTATGAACAAAGCTGAATTAATTGCGAAACTTGCTGAGGATGCAGAAATTACCAAGACACAGGCGAATGCTGCCCTGGATTCTTTCATCGAGGCAGTTACCAAAACGCTGAAAGGTGGTGGTAAAGTTACTCTGGTAGGTTTCGGTACCTTCTCTGTTAGCAAAAGAGCCGCACGTAATGGCCGTAACCCTCAGACCGGGGCAGTTATCAAGATTAAGGCTAAAAAAGTTGCCCGCTTCAAGGCTGGTAAAGAACTGTCTTCTAAATTATAATCGGAGGCATCTCCTGCAGATGCTGCTTTCCGCGGAAAGGGAATAGGTTTTACCTGTTCCCTTTCTGTTTTTTATGTACCTTCGCCGTCTAAATTTTTTATTATGGGTAGAGGAGATAAAAAAACCAAGAAAGGTAAAATCTTCAAAGGTTCTTTTGGTAAAAGCCGTCCAGCTCGTCCAGCTCAGGCTAAAAAAGCAGCCGCTGCTGAGAAGAAAGCGTAAAGAGGTTGAATGGTTGGATGGTTATGGTGCCAGGCGTTCTATCTTCCATCCACCATTATCTTCCATTGTATATTGGATCCGGTCGTGCAATCGACTTGGTCTGCCCTGCCAGAATTCCACAATTAGTGGCTTCACGCGATAGCCACCCCAATGTAGTGGTCTTGGAATTTCCTTTCCTTCAAAGGCTGTTTTTAATTCTTTCTCCTTTTTTTCCAGTTGTTCCCGGTTTTCGATCACCTGGCTCTGAGGTGATGTCCAGGCCCCGATGCGGCTGCCTTCCGGTCTGCTGTGAAAGTATTCATCACTCTCTTCACTGCTTACTTTGTGAATAAGACCGGTGATGCGTACCTGGCGTTCCAATTCCTTCCAGAAAAATACAATGCAGGCCCTGGGGTTCTCTTCCAATTGTTGTCCTTTGAAACTGTGATAGTTGGTATAGAAAACAAATCCATTGCTATCGTACCCCTTCAGCAATACAATCCGCGCGGAAGGAAACCCGTCTGCTGAGGCCGTAGCCAGGGTCATTGCATTCACTTCATCAATTTCACTTTTCAGCGCTTCCTGCCACCAGTTGGTGAACTGGGTGATAGGATCTTTCGCAACATCCGCTTCAGTTAAACGATGCTGCATGTAATCTTTCCGGATGGAAGCAATAGAGTGGTGGGACATACAAAAATTTGGCAGCAAAGTTATTCAACCTGCTGCCAAATTCCATGTTGATTTTAGCTGTTTATCAGATAGCCGGATCTTCCCTGTCAGTGGATCCGGATAATTGCGTGGCTTTGGCCAGCAGCTGTTCGATTTCAGCGATTCGACGCATCTGGCTGTGTAATTTGTTGTGTTGCTCGGCAACCTGCTGCAGATCCTGGTTCAATTCTTCGAGATAAGTTGCTTTTTTCTGCAATTGCTGGCGCTGGAAATTGGTTTCCCGCAGTTTGTCTTCCAGGTCGGCAACAGAGCGCGTGAGGCGCTGGTTTTCTTCGAGCAGGTGCAGGTATTTCAATTTGAATTCATCCAGTTCTTTGGTCACTTTAAAATAGGAATCCTGCAACTCGGCATAACTGGTTCCCTCCTTCTGCGAATGAGAAACATGTGATTCCAGTTTATGCATTTTTTCAAGCAGGCTATTATAGTCTGCGTACACTTTTTCCAGTCGCTGTTGCATTTCCTCACCAAGGCGATTCTGCTGACGCAGTCCGCGTATCTCCTGTTCTTTCTCTACGAGGCTCACGCGCATTTCACTCACCTGGCGGTTGAGTGTTTCATTCTGCAGGGTCAGCTCCTGGTGTTTGAGTTCCATCGCCTTGAGCTGATCTATTTGTCCGAGTAACTGTGTGATATGCTGATTGTACTGCTGCACGTGCTGTTGTGTTTCGCGCAGCTGGCCAAGGTAATCCAACTGATTTTCTTCTTTTGGAGCAGCAGCCTTTGAAAGCGTAGCCTGTGTTTCCAGCAACTCTTCCCGTTCAGCCCGAAGGGATTCGATTTCCATGGAAAGAAATTCCTCGTTTTCCTTCACCTTATTTAATTCATGCTGATACCTGGCAAGATCCTGCTGCTGTTTTTGAATTCTTTTTTCCAGCTCTTCGGTGTCGTTGAAATATTTCAGCTTCCATTCATCCGCCTCCTGTAAGGCAGACCCGGGGCCTGTTTCGCCGATCTGAAGTTTGGTATTTCTGCGTGAGGTAATAAATAAATGAATAGCAAACCCTAGCGCAATAGCGCCCAGCTGGAAAATAATGATTTCAGCTATTCCCACGGAAATGTCGGTTACCAATAAATTCAATAACGTCCTCATAATGGTCGGAGTTTTTCGGAGTACATCCTAATTCGTGGGCTTCCAGAGGATCTTTAGACGAGGGATTAAAAAACCACCCTGCAAGAGGTGGTTTTTCAGTACGCAAAATAGCACGCTTCCTTGAATTATGCAAGCCGGGCGCGGCTTTCGAGTAAAACTACGCATTAACCCTTAACCAGGGTGCCTACCCCCTCGCCCATTACCACCCGCATCAGGTTGCCTGGTTTGTTCATATCGAACACGATGATCGGCAGGTTGTTCTCCATACAGAGGGTAAAGGCTGTCATATCCATCACTTTAAGATTTTTACTAATACACTCTTTGAAAGTGATGTTCTCAAACTTGGTCGCGGTAGGATCTTTTTCGGGATCAGCTGTATAAATGCCATCCACGCGGGTACCTTTCAGGATCACATCCGCCTTTATTTCAATAGCCCGGAGGGAGCCGGCTGTGTCGGTTGTAAAATAAGGGTTACCGGTTCCGGCGCCAAAAATCACGATCCGGTGTTTTTCCAGGTGGCGGATGGCGCGTCTGCGGATATAGGGTTCCGCAATCTGTTCCATTTTAATAGCACTTTGAAGACGGGTGAAAAGGCCTTCCTTTTCAAGTCCGGCTTGCAGGGCCATCCCATTGATAACGGTAGCCAGCATGCCCATATAGTCGCCATGGGCGCGTTCAATGCCGGTTTCCGCTTCATTCATACCACGATAGATATTTCCGCCACCAATTACCAGGGCCACTTCTACTCCGGCTGCTGCAACCGCTTTGATTTCTTTGGCATACTGGGCGATGATGGCTGAATTCAGGGGCTCGTAACCATTGGTGCCGGCCTCCCCCATCAAGGCTTCGCCCGATAGTTTCAACAGGATTCTTTTGTACTTGGGTTGCATGTGCGCTCTTTTTACAGTGTGGTGCAAAGAAAGGAATTTTTATCTTTCCGAAATGACGGAAACAGGTAATGAATCAGTGAACCCCGTGATCAGGATCAGCGGGTTGAGCAAGTCGTATGGTGCCAAACAGGTATTGAACAATATTGATTTAGCTATTTACCCCGGACAGGTGATCGGTTATATCGGTCCGAATGGTGCGGGAAAAAGTAC
>JAGKTB010000187.1:0-4328 GCA_018993145.1 Flavihumibacter sp. | reverse complement strand
GGGGACCTTAGGGTTCCCGGTTTTGTTTATTCAAAGAAGAGCTCATCTACAAATACCCAGCCCGGTGTTCCCTTTCCAGGATGCCAGGATGGCAGTGCAGGAAGATGTTTTACAATGATTTTCAATTGTTTATATTTCTTTTCAGGTAATTTTAAAGAATATATCTTTTGATACTGCACCGTATCCATGGTGTGTTGACGGGGTATTTCCTTAGCCACCAGCTGTGGTTTTCCATCCTGTTCGGCACCCCAAACCTGGATTTCTTTTGGCGGCATGATATAACTGCCCACTCCTACAAGTGTACTTACAGACAATATCTGCAGGTTTCGGGGTTCTTTAAATTCCACCTGAACTTCCAGGTCCTTGTCTTTATAACCCAACCATTTGCCGCTCCTGAAATTTCCATCTCCTTTTACTTCATCAATCAGGGTTTGCGCCCCGGAACCTTTGTAAGATGGGTCGGGTGCTGTAAGCAATTGAATCGAATCGGGTTTACCACCTGTTCCAAAAAACTGCCGGCTTACCGTGGCGCTGCTGATCCAGCCTTTTTTGAAGGCCCGGGCCTTCACCTGAGTGCTTTTGGAAATGGTAATGGGACCTTTATACACAGGTGACTGCAAGCTGTCGGGCTCAGACCCATCCAATGTATACCGTAAGTCAGCCCCTTGAACAAAATGCTTGAGTTTGAGTTCGAAAGGCTGACTGAAAATCTGCTCATCGTTCTGCACAATGGGTGGATTCAATTGAATAAGTATAGTATCACCTGCAAAACCAGTTTCCAGCCGGGTTTCACCCCATGCTTTTTGAAGCGTCGGTATATCTTCCGGCTTAACACCGGTGCTCCAGCAATACAGTGATTTTACCGGTATTGGGTTTGAGTTTAAACCCGAAGTTGTTACGGCAGTACCAGACAAACTCAGTTCACGCAAAGAAGGAAGTTGTTTCAACACCGGCAATGCTTTATCCGTGATGCCACTGAAGGAAAGATTCAGGTTCCGGAGATTGGGAAACTGTTTAAGCAGTTCCAGGTCTTCATCGGTTACCGGCATCCGGTTCAGGTTTAAATGAACCAATTGTTCTTTTATCTGCAACAGATCTTTTAATTCTTCCGGCTTAAACTGGCTGGCACCAAAATAATTCACTTCCAATGCCGGCGATTCTGCCGCAATCGGTTGTACTATCCGGTAGTGAGAATTGAGTTTTTCGATCACGGATTCAGATGCAGGAGAAAATGCATAAACTGCTTCTTCCCCACTTACAAACAATGAAGCCGTGAGTAAACGAAGACTATCCGTCTCCGGTAAATCTGCCAGTTTACCATCCATACTGGAACCTGATTTTATCCAGTGATACAGTATGGCGATCTCCTCGTCGGTAAGCTGAGGTTTACCTTTTGGCGGCATGTGTTCCTTGTGATTAAGCGGTAGATGAACACGTTGTAACAATAGTCCGTATTCCTTGGCCGTAGTGTCCCAGAGCAGCCCATTTTTTCCTCCTCTCAACAGTGATGCAGCTGTTTCCATTACCAGTTCCCCTTTGGCCTTTGAACTGTTATGACAGCTTACACATTTTGCTTCCAGGATGGGTTGGATTACATGATCAAATACAATAGCATCTTCAAATGCAACAGGCGGACTGCTTTCCGTTCCCTTTACCGGGGCCAGCAGGAAATCATCCCCATGCGTTAATACTGCGCCCTGATGACCTGTCAGGATTAATCCCACTATCATTAAGGCACTGGATACAGATAACGGTATTCTCCGGGATTGCATCCATTTGCGCAAATGATACCAAACCAATGCAAACAGGGATAGAAATACACCACCCCATTTGTGCAGGGTAACGGCGTCGGAACCATATCCTTCTTCCCGGGATAAAATCCAACCAAATAAAGCAGAGAAAACGGTAAGGTTAAGGGTACCTAACCATAGTAGATCCATTCCGTCTGAATTATTCCGGGCCTGTGGCATCCACTCGAAAATCAGCAACAGTAATAACAATACAATAGGAAAATGCAGCAACAAGGGATGCATTCTTCCGGCTACCTGGAGCCAGGAAGGAATTACTACCCATTGCTCAGCAAGAACAAAAAACAATAAGAGTGTATTGGCTGCAAAAGCCAGGTTATACAGGAGAGTTTTCCAGGTACGCATCAGGCGATTATATCTTTTACTACGGTTCCTGCCACATCGGTTAATCGATAGCGGCGACCCAGGTGTTTAAATGTAAGACGTTCATGATCCAGGCCCATCAGGTGTAAAACAGTCGCATGGAAATCATTCACATGCACTGGATTTTGTACGATGTTATATCCGAATTCATCGGTTTCTCCATATACGCCGGGTTTTACTCCACCACCTGCCATCCAGATGGTAAAACAACGCGGATGGTGATCCCGTCCATAATTATCTCTTGCTAACGGGCCCTGGCAATAATTGGTGCGACCAAACTCACCTCCCCAAATTACCAGGGTTTCATCCAGTAATCCTCTTTGTTTCAGATCGGTAATCAGTGCAGCTGAAGCCTGGTCGGTATCCATTGCCTGTCCACGGATTTCTCCCGGCAGGTTTCCATGCCCATCCCATCCCTGGTGATACAACTGAACAAAGCGCACCCCATTTTCAGAAAGTTTGCGCGCCAGCAAACAGTTGGCTGCATAGGTACCCGGAACTAGGCAATCCGGACCATATAACTTGACAATCGATTCCGGTTCTTTACTCAGGTCAGTAACCTCAGGAACAGCAGTCTGCATCCGGTAAGCCATTTCATACTGCTGTACTTTGGCATTGATTTCCGGATCTCCAAAGGCTTTGAAATTTTCGTTATTCAGGGCGGCCAGCTGATCCAGCATAGAACGACGATCCATCTTGGTTATAGCTTCCTGGTTATTGAGATACAATACCGGATTTTCGCCACTGCTGAACTGTACTCCCTGGTGTACGGAATCCAAGAATCCGTTGGTCCAAAGCTTGGAGTATACGCCCTGTCCATTGCCTCGTCCTTTTGATAAAAGCACACAATAAGCTGGCAGGTTCATATTTTCACTACCCAGTCCATAGCTCAACCAGGCACCCATACTTGGACGGTTGCCCACCTGCGCACCGGTCTGGAAAAATGTAAGAGCGGGGTCATGATTGATTGCTTCTGTGAACATACTCTTCACAAAACAGATTTCATCCGCCACTTTTGCGGTATGAGGCAGCAGCTCACTGATCCAGGCACGGGCCTGTCCGTATTGAGCGAACTTGAAGGTGGAGCCTGCCAATGGAAACTTCGACTGATCTGCAGTCATCCCGGTCAATCGCTGCCCCATTCGAATGGAAGCAGGCAGATCTTCTCCGAAACGCTCGTTCAGCATAGGCTTGTAATCAAACAGGTCCAGTTGTGATGGCGCTCCATTCTGAAACAAATAAATGACGCGTTTCGCTTTGGGGGCAAAATGCGGGAGTCGCTGTAAAACGGCTTCTTCTGTTTCTTTTCCGGAAAAAAGATCGGGAATCAGCAGCGAACCCAATGCCACAGAACCAATACCCAAACTCATGCGGCTTAAAAAACGCCGCCGGTTCATATTGAGATGATGTTGATACAATTCTTTTTCCATAACTACGATTTTACGATTGCCTCTTCCATATTGTACATGAGATTGATAGTCTTCATAAGTGCCGCCTGTGCTACCGGATCCAGGTTGTGGTCCTGCGGGTACTCTCCTACTTTAAGGGTGCCCTTTGCATCCAGCTGTCCTGCCCGGAAAAGCTCCAGCTGCTCTTTATGATACCGGGTCAGGATCGATATTTCTTCTTTTTCCGGAGTGCGACAAAGAATACGACGGAACGCCGTTTCAATATTCGTTTGTGCATCTTTGTTAGTACTTATGAGCTTCTGTGCAAATACACGGGATGCTTCCAGTATAGTCGGATCATTCATCATGGCCAGCGCCTGCAACGGCGTATTGGTTTGTAAACGGGTTACCTCACATTGATCGCGGTTACTTGCATCAAACAGAATCATGGAAGGTGGAGGCACTGTTAATTTGATGAATGTGTACAGCCCCCTGCGGTATAATTTTTCTCCCTTATCCTGCTTATAGGTGGCCAATTCACCTCTGCCTGAAGTAGCACTTTCCCAAAGCCCTGCCGGTTGATAGGGTTTAACACTTGGCCCCCCAATTTTTTTAACCAGCAGTCCACTGGATGATAGTACCAGGTCACGAACAAACTCAGCTTTCAACCGGGTTCTGGGAGCATGCGACAAATAGATATTCTCATGGTCTTTTTCCAATGCCTTTTCGCTGACCCTTGCAGATTGGCGGTAGGTATTTGAACTAACGC
>JAGKTB010000186.1:0-9548 GCA_018993145.1 Flavihumibacter sp. | reverse complement strand
TTCATACTTCACACTTCATATTTGACCCACTTCTCACTACTCTCATTGCTCTTTACTACATTTTCAATAAAGGCCATACCACGAATGCCTTCTTTTACTGAAGGGAATTCCACCACATCAGCGTTTACGGTAGTACCATTGATTCTTGCTGCCAATGTCAGTGAAAAATTACGGTAGATGTTAGCGAACGCTTCCAGGTATCCTTCAGGGTGGCCACCCGGAGTGCGACAGTTATGACGACCTATATCACTCAAGTATCCAGATCCCGCACGCAGCGTTTCCATGGGTTTGTCGTACCATTTCAGCAGCAGTGAATTCGGTTCCTGCTGGTGCCATTCGATACCACCCAATTCTCCGTAAATGCGGATAGATAAATTATTCTCCTCTCCTGCTGCTACCTGGGTGGCTATCAATACACCACTGGCTCCGGAATTAAACTTAAGCAATACAGCACCATCATCATCCAGTGCCCGGTTTTCCACTACCACATTCAGATTGGCGCAAAGCTCAGCTACTTCCAGGCCGCTGATATATTCTGCCAGGTTGAAGGCATGGGTGCCAATATCGCCCATTACCCCACTCTTACCTGATTTTTTAGCATCGGTTCTCCAGGCTGCTCCGGCATTGCCTTCGCGCTCAGATAAGCGGCTAAGCCAGCCCTGCCGATATTCTACAAATACTTTACGAACCTTTCCTATTTTTCCGCTTTGTATCAAATTGCGGGCTTCCTTCACCATCGGATAACCGGTGTAGGTATGAGTAAGGCATAGAACAAGTCCGGTTTCCTTTACTTTCTGATCCAGTGCAATCGCTTCTTCCAGGGACAAGGTAATCGGCTTTTCAATCACCACATGGAAACCCTTCTCAAGGGCCATCATGGCTGGTGCGAAATGCGCAAAATTGGGAGTCACGATGGTTACAAAATCCATGCGCACATCTTCCGGTAAAGCGGCTTCCTTTTCCAGCATTTCATCATAACTGGTATACGTGCGATCCGGTGCTAAAAAAAGTGTTTTTCCACTCTCAATTGCGATGTCCTTATTAATACTAAGGGCCCCGCAAACGAGTTCAATCTTTCCATCCATATTGGCAGCCAGGCGATGGATGGCACCAATAAAGGCATCATTTCCACCACCAATCATTCCCATTCGAAGTTTTCGGTTCATTGTTGCTTGTTTTTGAAATTAGGATTCTAAAAATAGGAATTCTACCATGAATTTTCCACAAGCTGTGGAAAATAGAATAGCCAATACCGGGTTACTATTTCTCTGGCACAGTATTAAGGGTGTCTATTCATTAAAAAAAACTATCATGGCAACGAAAGTAACCTTTACCCTGAGTCCGGAAATTGTAGGAGAAGCAACAGAAGCGATTCTGGTGGGTGATTTTAATAACTGGAATCCCAATGAGGGCATCGGATTGAAAGTCCAGAAAGATGGCACCCTTAAAGCCACAGTAACCCTTGAACCCGGACAAACCTATCAATACCGGTATTTCCTTAATGATGGTCGCTGGGTAAACGACGGTAATGCAGATTACTACTACTTTGATCCCGTATATCATGTAGATAACTGTGTTATCACCGTTCCTGAAAAAAAAGCAAGCACTAAAAAAGCAGCTGTTGAAAAAGAGATTGAAGCTGAACCTGCAATAAAAGCAGCTGCTAAACCGGATGATCTTACCAAAATCGAAGGGATTGGAAAAAAGATCGCTGAACTCCTGAAAAATGCTGAAATCGAAAGTTTTGAGCAGCTCTCCAAAGCAACTCCCAAAAAATTAAAGGCACTCCTCGAAGCTGCAGGATCAAAATTCAAAGTACATGACCCAGCAACCTGGCCCAAGCAGGCGAAACTGGCTGCCAATGGCAAATGGGAGGAATTGAAAAAATTGCAGGCTGAGCTAAAGGGCGGTAAATAATTTCAGAACAGGTTACTGGTACATCCGCTCTACTTCCTGTACTATAAGTTCAATCTCTTTGTCTTCTTCGGAGGGATCGTAGGGCTGTTTTAGACTGGACCCAAAAAAGAAGGCAACAGTCTGCCAGAATCGTGCGGAAACCCCACCCCTGTACTCTTTGACCAGTTCATAACAGTTGTTACCGGTTTGGCGGTTGATGAGTTTCATCAGCACCCTACCCTGGTAAACAGATAACTTGGTAAGCGGGCCGGAGAACTCTTTCTTGAGTTCTTCTTCCCTGCTTTCCAGGTACTTACGCCTTTCCTTTTTCGACATATTCGCCATTTTGGCATTGATATCATTGATGATATATCCTGCCTTTCTAGCATAAGGATAGGTCACGTATACCGCATTGCGAAGTCTTGTCCATTTTGCATAACGCTTCCGCATAGCCGGTGGCATGGGAGCGGTTACGTAAACATATTGCAGCCAACCAGATGGCAGGGTATCCCCCTCTACAACAAATATGGGCACGATGATGGTATCATTAGGCCCCCATTTGGGATTGTAAGGTATTGGTCCGGGTACAGGTGCCGGAAGTGGAGCCTGGGCCTGCGCACCAAGTCCCGCCAATACCATTCCCAGTATCAGAAAACTAAAAACAGTATGATGGAGAACTCTCTGCATGCGCTGCTAAACTATCAATAACGACTCTAAGACACAAGTATTGAGCTTTCGGCTGTTACGGCTTTCCTAAATTTTGTTGATAGCTTTCAAACGCCCCTGTTTCCTGCGATAAACCATAGATACTCCGAAGCCCATTGTCATGATAATAATTCCTGCCCAGAGCAGATTAATGTGCGGGAATTCATACACTTTCAGCGCAATAAAAGGGACCATCCGGTTACTTTCCTTCACCTGCAACTCGATCTTCTGATTTTCCAGTACCCGGCTGAAAGCGATGGCTATATTTTGCGCAAACACTGTATCCACAATGTAACGTGCTTCATTTCCCTCAACATAAAATACCGGCTGTGCAGTAAAGCGCGTACCCTCTTTGGAAAACACCGTGATATCTGCCATCAACGCAGTATCTGTTGGCTGGAACTGGTATTTCTTATTATTCGGGTTTGGAACCACGTTATTCAGGGTGAAGAAACCATTGGAATAATATACCGTATCCTTCACATTGACAGTATAGCGTTTGAACTGTGCCGTATCATCACGGTTATCCATATCCGCCGCATAGGTGATATAGCTGAAGATATCCCGGTTCCAGTAATGTTTTGAATCAGGGTTATTGGAAAATCCTTCCATGCCCTTGGTATTTCGGATCAGGTTGGGATACAGTGTAAAGTTCTCCGCACTATCCTTCCGCATCATATCAATTCTGTAATAACTGATATTTCCATTCGAATTGGTACTATCGGCATTTACGAAAGTGGCCATATAATCGCCCATATCGGTCGGTACCCCTTTAATCAGGGTCAGGTTCTCAAGGGGCTTTTCTTTGCTGCGTTCATCCCATTTTAGGTTAATACCTGTAGTATTGAAACTTAACACTTTTCGGTTGGAGGCAGAGATCAGAATGCCAACCAGGCTGAGTGCAAAACCTATGTGGGTAATGGATCCGCCTGCAGCTTTCAGCTTTCCGTTTAGCCCTGACCAAATATAAATTGCATTAGCTACCAATGCATACACAGCTGCAACAAATGCCAGGTAAATGGCAATCTGGAATCCTATGCCTTTTTTATCATAATCCAGTCCGCTTACAAGGGAATAAATCACACAGATCGCTGCTGTTATGACAGTGGGTAACACGAATTTTTTAAGCCATCCGTTACCGGATTTTTTGTACTTCAGGTACTGCGCGAAAGCCGTCAATAAGCCAATTACGATGGCTACAAATATCTGGATCTTGTTATAGGAGAATTCAACATCCTCCGGAGCAGCCGTACTTTGACCTGTAATCTTGTTATAAATCGGGTTGAATGAGTTCTGCCAGGTGATGACCATGGCACTCAGGAATAACACCAGTGAGCCGATAAACATCCAGAATTCCCGGGAAGAAGTCTCCTCCTCACGGGCAATATGAGGAATTTGTTTGTATCGTACCAGGTATAGCGCCAGAGAAGGTATAGTGAAAATCAGCAGGAACAGCAATAACTGTGTATTCATTCCCAGGTCAGTAAAGCTGTGAACAGAGCTATCACCAAGTACACCACTCCTCGTCAGGAAGGTGGAGAATACCACCATGATAAAACCTAAAATAAAGAACAGGTAAGTAGTTCTGAGCGAATGACCGGTTGCATTAAATATCACCTGCGTATGTACACCAGCTACCAGGATCAGCCAGGGTACCAGCGATGCATTCTCTACCGGGTCCCAGGCCCAGTAACCTCCAAAGGTGAGTGACTCATAAGCCCATGCAGCACCCATCATAATTCCAAGTCCGAGTATACCTGCTGCGAACAGTGAATAAGGCAGCGCTTCACGGGTCCAGGTACCATAATCCTTTTTCCACAATCCAGCAATAGCGTAGGCAAAAGGAATAATGGAGGCTGCAAATCCAAGGAACAACACCGGTGGATGGATCACCATCCAGTAGTTTTGTAACAATTGGTTCAATCCCTGTCCATCCTGCATCTGCGGCAGATTCAGATAATCCGCCCTGGCAAACACAGGTGCATCTGCAAATTTTTCTCTTACCAGCAGGAAGGGATTACTTCCAATCATGGTATCCCCAATGTAAAGTCCCATCACCATGGTAGCCAGGCAGATCTGTGCAATTGCGATGACCGACATGATAGGAGCTTCCCACTTGGTTTTGCGGGCAATGAAATAAAGCCCGATTACCACATACCAGAAAGACCACAACAGGAAACTGCCCTCCTGGCCTTCCCAGAAAGCGGCCAGCAGGTATTCCGGATTCATATCCCTGCTGGTATGATTCCAGGCATAATAATACTCAAACTTGTGAGTAGCCATTATGTAAACCAGCAGAGCGAATACTGAGAGTATGGAAAATGCATTTATACCAAAGGCAATCCGGCCCAGCTTTTTCCAGCTTCGTTCATCTGAAAGATCCCGGGTATTGGTTGCTTTAAAATAAGAGATGGTTGCTACGAGAGCGGAAACCAGGGCCAAAACAATAAAAAAATGGCCCAGTTGCCCGGGCAATAGGTGTTCACCAATATAGTTCATGAGAGAAAGACATTAATTAGAGCTCAGGTTATTCTTGTTTGCTTCCACATCCTCCTTATACTTGGACGGACATTTCATTAACATTTCATCGCATTCAAATGTTCCATCTTTCATGCTGCCTTTCAAAACCAGTCGTTCACTTTTTTCAAAGTCGGTTGGTTTGGCATTGTGATAGATAACAGGTGTTGAATTTCCAAGCGTGTCAACAGCCACAAACCTCATATAGTTGGGATTTGTGATGGGGTCGTATTCCACCGGCTGGGACTTGTCCAGTTTGGCAATCAGGTGAACAAATTTACCTTCCTTCTGACGGGCGGAAGCAACGGTATCATAGGTGGTCAAATCACCCATAAAACTAATGAGTACGGCAATCGCTACGGCAATGAAAATCAGGATGATGATATGTGTCTTTTTCATACTCGCAATTCTAACTTCGCAAAGGTAGGTCAATTTAAGATAGTCAGGTCATTTGTTTACCCCATACAACTTATGGTTTTAATTTTGCATCTATGTACGGCTGTACTAACTTGCGGCCGTTTTAATTATTCAGTATGGACCTTTCCCAACACGACGCCAACAGCCTTGGCAACCCCAATAACAACCTCTTTGGATTGCCAACGGATGAGCAGAATGCCCGCCTGGTCATTGTTCCAGTGCCATGGGAAGTAACCGTTAGCTACAGTGCAGGTACAGCCCGTGCAGCAGATAATATCCTGAAGGCCAGTCTACAGGTAGACCTTTACGATGCCCAGTATCACGACTGCTGGAGACAGGGTTTTTTCATGCGGGAAGTCGATAAAAAGATTTTGTTAAAAAGTGATTACCTCCGCAAAGAAGCGGAACTCTGCATTGATTATATCTCTAATGGAGACGACGTAGAAAAAAATAATTTCATGTGTCGCTCCCTTAAAGATATCAATGAAGGAAGTCTTTTTCTCAATAACTGGGTATATGCGCAATGCAGGGAACTTCAGTCCAAAGGGAAACTGGTGGGGTTATTAGGCGGCGATCATAGCACACCATTTGGCTTTATCAAATCCCTTGCAGAACAACACGAAGCATTCGGCATTCTTCAAATTGATGCCCATTGTGATTTGAGAAAACAGTATGAAGGTTTTAAATATTCCCACGCAAGTATTATGTACAATGTACTGGAAGAACTGCCTCAGGTAAATAAACTGATACAGGTGGGAGTTCGG
This sequence comes from Flavihumibacter sp., assembly GCA_018993145.1. Lineage (GTDB taxonomy): Bacteria > Bacteroidota > Bacteroidia > Chitinophagales > Chitinophagaceae > Flavihumibacter. The sequence goes on along the minus strand of JAGKTB010000186.1, from coordinate 3,249 downwards.
GATTTTTGTGATGAAGAAGTGGATTATATCCGCAACAGCAATAACAGGGTTCAATGCTTTTTTGACCGCGATCTTAAAAATCGGTTATACGATGGCGAAAGTTGGAGAAACATCGTAGAAGATATCGTAGCCAGCCTGCCGCAAAAAGTCTATATCAGCTTTGATATCGACGGACTGGATCCCAAACACTGCCCCAATACAGGCACTCCAGTATTCGGCGGACTCGAAGCAGACCAGGTATTTTACCTTTTCCGGAAAGTACATGAAAGCGGCCGAAAAATCATTGGTTTTGATCTCAATGAAGTGGGTGTGGGTGACAACGACTGGGATGCCAATGTGGGGGCTCGTGTATTGTACAAACTTTGTAATATCTTAACTGCTGCGAACCTCTAAACCCTATTTTCGCAGCCATGATCTACCAGTACGTAGTTACCTTAAAAAATAAATTCAGAGACACGATTGACCGCTTCAGTATGCTGGTCTGCGGTGTCTCTGCCCTGCTTTTCCTGGAAGCTTATTTCTCCGGAAATGAAAAATTAATGATCCTGGTTTTAGGAGCTGTGCTGGTATTATTGTTAACAGCTTTTAATGCATACCGGATTTTAAAATTGAATAAAAGAGTACGGTTCAATTATCTTCTTATGTTAACCGGACTGGTATGGGCCGGTATGCCGGTTTACCCCTGGCTGAGTATTCCACTCATTCTGATGGGACTTATTGAACATCAGGCAAAAAAAGACCTGGAGATTGGGTTTTCGGATGAGGAAATCGTATTTAACAGCATTCCCCGCAAACATTACAGTTGGAATGAATTCACCAATATTGTGTTGAAAGACAACCTGCTTACCCTTGATTATTCCAATAACCGGCTCTTTCAGCGCGAAACAGTGGACGATGATGACGATGATTGTGAAGAAGATGAATTCAATAGCTATTGTCGCCAACGCTTGAACGCCAGCCTGTAAATCCCCTCTATCTCTCTATCTTTGCGGGATGGCAAGTTCCCCTTTTCTCCTTTATTCAGATGGTAAAGGAAATATTTTCGAAGACGATACCCTTTATGCAACAGGCCGGTCTGGATGGGATGTTTACCCGGTTCCTGACGAAGACTGGATTCCCCTTCCCGATGGTGGCAATTTATATGAACTACCCGGCAGAAGAGGGATCGGTATTGATGTGGTGACCGGTGAGATGAGACTCTGTGAAAAAGGTTGGGCAGTGGCGGCGTTTATCCCGCCGGCACATACCGGTTTGTTTCTGGCAGCCTATGAAACCCAGCCCGATGCACCCACACTTCCGCTGTTCTGTTACACTGCAGCTGGCTGGATCAATGATCAGTTTGTGGTTCCGGCTGTCCGAATTGAGGCTGATATCCGGCAGGAATGTAAAGGCTATGATGATGCCATTATTCAATCCGGACTTTCAAAACTGGTGAGCGCTTTCCCTCATAATCGCCTGGTTCAGCACCTGGCTGATAACTGTTGTAACACCTACCACTGTCCGGCAGCCCGAAATTATTTCATGGGCCGCTGGGAATGCCCCGTGCCGGCCTCCCCAGCCTGCAATGCAAACTGCGTAGGCTGTATATCTCTTCAGCCGGATGAGGAAGTCATCGTATCCACACAGGATCGATTGAGTTTTCGTCCAAGTCCGGAAGAAATTGTTGAGTATACGGTGCCACACCTGGAGTCTGCCCCCTATCCGATCATCAGTTTTGGTCAGGGTTGCGAAGGAGAACCTTTACTGGTTTGGGATACCTTACGGGATGCCATAACCGAAATCCGCAAGCACACTTCCAAAGGCAGTATAAATATCAACACCAACGGATCAAAACCCGATGCCGTAAAAGCCTTGTGTGAAGCGGGACTGAACAGTATCCGTGTTTCGACAAACAGTGCACGGCGGGAAATTTACATGCCTTATTACCGGCCGAATAATTATGATTTTGAAGATATCGTTGAGAGCCTGAAAGTAGTGCGCAGTTATGGCGGATGGACCTCCATCAATTATTTTGTGTTCCCGGGAATGACTGACAGTGTAGAAGAATACGAAGCTCTTAGAAAGCTTATCCGGGAAACCGATCTCTGTATGATCCAATGGCGCAATTTCAACATAGACCCCGACTGGTACCTGGGAAAAATTGGAGTAACCGATACAGGAGAGTGTATGGGGGTAAAACAACTGATGGAGTTGATCAGGGAGGAGTTTCCCAACCTGAAATTCGGTTATTACAATCCGCCGATTGAACGGATCAAAGGAAATTATGAACAGGATTTTGCGCATTGATGAAAACTGAAACAAAATCCTGGCTGGGTGTGCTGTTAGCTGTCATCGCCACCCTGATCTGGAGTGGAAATTTCATCATTGCCCGATCGGTACATGATTCAATACCACCTGTTTCACTGGCGTTTTATCGCTGGCTTTGTGCTACCCTTATCTTGTCGCCCCTGGTGTGGAAAGATCGGGTTGCCATCGTCAGGGCGGTGCGCGAACAACCAGGCTACTACCTGGCCATCGGCATAACGGGTGTAAGTCTTTTTAATACACTTGTATATGTAGCTGGGAAATATTCTCCGGCTATCAACCTGGCACTGGTTGGTACTACCAGCTCACCGCTGATGGTAATACTGCTGGGCAGAATTGTATTTAAGGAGCGAATCAGCTGGTTACGCGCAATTGGTTTATTGCTTTGTATGAGCGGCATTCTTTTCCTGATGGCCAAAGGAAGCTGGGAAAATCTGCTGGCTTTGCGTTTTGGGAAGGGAGATCTCTGGATCCTTGGGGGAGCCCTCGCTTTTGCGATTTACACCCTGCTGGTGCGTAAGAAAAACGATTCTCTGAAGCCAGACTCCTTTCTTTTTCTGGCCTTTTTGATAGGCACTATTTGCCTGGTTCCATTTTATGCATGGGAATTGAATAGTTCTGTACCAGTTCAATGGAATCTTGGGCTGGCGGGTATCATTCTTTACCTGGGACTTGGGGCATCGGTGATAGCTTTTCTTTGCTGGAATGGGGCTATCAGCCGAATTGGTGCAGTGAGAACCTCCCTGTTTGGAAATCTTATCCCATTGTTCAGCAGTATTGAAGCCTTGTGGTTATTGAATGAACAACTGGGTTGGGTACACCTGATCAGTGGGTTGTTAATTTTATCCGGATTGGTATTGGCCAACCGGATCCAAAAACTTTAACAGGCTTTGAAACTGCACCTGCTCCAAATCACGTAAAATTGTATCGTACCTTTAGCATACT
>JAGKTB010000185.1:0-4266 GCA_018993145.1 Flavihumibacter sp. | reverse complement strand
GGGTTCCGGGAACAGGAAGCAAGACTGCCAATGACCAAAAGGGACAACAGTATTTTTTTCATTGTTGTAGCGGGTTTATACCGGTATATTCAATTCTTGTACCAGACGGGTTCAAAGCTACGATCAGGATTTCATTTTTCGTTTTCGGTCACGGTACTTGAGAATCGGAACCTTGCTTTCACTACCCTTGAGCAGACGGCTGATGTTTTTCTGATGTGTAAGGATCACCAGTAGTGCAACTACAATTGCGAAAACCCGATAAGCATGATTATCCACATTAAAAATGACCAGGATAAATATAGGGAAAGCAATACTGGCAAGAATCGAACTAAGCGAGACAAAACGCGTTAAATAGAGTACAAGCAAGAAGATTCCAGAGCAACACAGAGCAGTCCAGGGAGAAATCCCTATGACCAGTCCGAATAATGTTGCAACTCCTTTACCCCCTTTAAACTGCGCCCAGATGGGGTAAATATGCCCCAGTACAGCAGCCATACCTAATCCGATCTGGAAGTTGGTAAGTGCGAGATCGTTTTCAATATAGTACGGTAATAACAAGGCCAGTTTAACTGCAGCAAGTCCTTTAAGCACATCGATCACCATCACAAGGGTACCCCATTTAGAACCCAGTACGCGGAAGGTATTTGTAGCGCCGGCATTTCCGGAGCCGTATTCACGAATATCAATCCCAAAATAGTACTTACTTACCCAAACAGCCGTTGGAATAGAGCCAATACAATAGGCAAGTATAATCAGAAGAGCCTCTTTCATGCGAGTGTTGAGTTGGATTTCAAAAATAAGGAAATTAAGATACGAAAAACCTTCGTTTTAATTTCATTTATCCGGCGTCAGTTCCGTTCAAGGCACCAACATAACCAACTATCCTTATTTGTTTGTTTTATTAACGAAACTGGGAGTTCTTCTATTGCGGCACGCAAATCCGGTTCATCACCAACCAGCAGACCACTGATTAAAATCTTACCTCCCGGTGCGCAATGAGTTGTCATACTTCCAATCTGTTCCAGGACCACCCTTTTATTGATATTTGCCAGAATGATGTCAAAAACCGGTAAATCATCCAGACGGTCCAGTTCTAAGACTGAAATCCCCTCTACCTGGTTGCGTTCGATATTTTCTTTTGTATTTTCAATGCTCCAGCTATCATTATCAATCGCCACCACAGAAGCAGTCCCCATTTTGGCAGCCAGGATTGCCAGGATGCCCGTACCGGTGCCGAAATCGAGTACTGATTTACCAGTAAAATCGAGTTCCTGCATCGCATCCACCATTTGATAGGTGGTGGCATGATGGCCTGTTCCGAAACTCATTTTTGGAGTTATGATAAGATCGTGGCGAACGCTGTCCGAGCCAGGGTGGAAATCGGCGCGGATCATGCAGAAATTTCCCACCTGAACGGGTTGAAAGCCAGCCTCCCACTCCGCATTCCAGTTGCGTTGCTGTATGGTTTCTGTTTCTGAAGTAAGCCCAAACGGATGCAGCAATTCGGATAGTATTGCAGCATCATACTGTTCTTCCGGTATATAGGCCAGCAGCTCTTCCCGGCTTTCTTCAAATCCTTCGTAACCCGCATCTGCCAGTAGTGCAATTAAAATTTCCCTTGTCTCCTGCTCTTTTACCGGAATCCGAATCTGTTGATATGAATTTGCCATAGTTTAAATAACAAACCCCGATACAGGACCGGGGTTTGGAGTTTATTTGATCAGAGAAATCAGTTCTCACCTTCCTGTTGACGGGGAGCACCCTGTCCTTCAGGTTTTGGCAACAACACTTTTCTACTCAATTTGAACTTGCCTGATTTGGGGTCGGTTCCGGTAAGTTTTACTTTTACCACATCGCCCTCCTTCAGTACACCTTCCAGTGTTTCAAGACGCTTCCAGCTTACTTCAGAAATGTGGAGCAGACCTTGCTTACCTGGGAGGAATTCAACAAATGCACCATAAGGCTGAATGCTCTTAACGGTCGCTTCATAGGTATCCCCTACGGTTGGCTGAGCCGCGATGCCTTTGATCCAGGCAACTGCGCGATCCACGCTTTCTTTCTTGGTTCCAAAGATGGAAACCTCACCCTGGTTATTCTTTTCTTCGATATTGATGGTAGTTCCGGTTTCACGCTGCATTTCCTGGATCACTTTACCACCCGGACCGATTACCGCACCGATGAATTCTTTGTCGATAATTATCTTAACCATACGAGGTGCATGGGGCTTAACATCTTCACGGGCACCACCCATGGTAGCATACATCGCATCCAGGATATGAAGACGACCTCTCTTTGCCTGCATCAGCGCCTGACGCATAATGTCCATGCTGAGACCATCCACTTTGATATCCATCTGAACTCCACAAATACCTTCTTTGGTACCGGTTACTTTGAAGTCCATATCACCCAGGTGATCCTCATCTCCCAGAATATCGGTCAGAACAGCAAATTTTCCTTCCTTGGTGATGAGTCCCATTGCCACACCTGAAACGTGTTTGGGCAGGGGTACACCGGCATCCATCAAGGCCAGGGATCCGGCACAAACAGTTGCCATGGAAGAAGAACCATTGGATTCCAGGATATCACTTACCACGCGCACGGTGTATGGGAAATCATCCCCTGGCATCATTTGCTTCAGGGAACGCATGGCCAGGTTACCGTGACCAACTTCCCGACGACCGGGACCGCGCATCATTTTCACTTCACCAGTTGAGAAGGGAGGGAAATTATAATGCAGGATGAATTTGGTATAGTCAGATACCGCAGCACTCTCTACCAGCAATTCATCCAGTGGAGTACCGAGGGTAACTGTTGTAAGAGACTGGGTTTCACCACGGGTGAACAGAGCCGCACCATGGGGAGAAGGCAGTACGTCTACTTCCATAGCAAGCGGACGAACATCTTCCAAACCACGACCATCCAGGCGCACCCGGTCATTCAGGATCATATCCCGAACTACGTAGTACTGCAGATCGCTGTAGTATTTCTTGGCCAGCTTTTTAATGGAATCTTCCAGCTCTTCACCTTCGGCAACATTGTAAGCTGTTTTCAGGTGCTCCATGAGTTCGGTGCCAATCGCTTCGAAACGATCGCTGCGCTCATGCTTGGGAAGTGCCGACTTGGCAACCTCGTAAATTTTATCTTTTGCAAAAGCCTGCACTTTCGCTAGCAGTTCTTCGTTTTCTTCAGGCTTCTTGTATTCACGTTTGCCGGTTACGCCTTTTTTAGCGCGCAGTTCATTCTGAGCCTGAACCTGGATCTTGATGGCTTCGTGAGCAGCTTCAATAGCTTTCACCAGGTCTTCCTCGCTACACTCTTTGGATTCACCTTCCACCATCATGATGTTCTTTTCAGTAGCACCAATGATGAAATCCATATCAGCCTTCGCCAATTCAGAGCGGAATGGGTTAATCACAAATTGTCCGTCTATGCGGGCAACGCGTACTTCAGAAATAGGTTCCTGAACCGGGATATCTGAAACAGCCAGCGCTGCAGATGCAGCCAGACAGGCCAGTGCATCGGGCATAACTTCCGGGTCGCTGGAAATCAGGGTAACCAGAATCTGCACATCGCAGAAATAATCTTCCGGGAACAGGGGGCGTAAAGCGCGGTCAATCAATCGGCTGGTTAAAACCTCATAATCGTTCAGTTTGCTTTCGCGTTTGAAAAAGGAACCGGGAATTCTACCGGCTGAGGCAAATTTTTCCTGGTAATCTACTGTAAGGGGAAAAAAGCTCTGACCCTCTTTGGGTTCTTTGTTGGCAACGGCGGTGGCAAGAATGATACAGTTGCCCTGGCGAACTGTAACGGCGCCGTCGGCCTGGCGTGCCAGCTTGCCTGTTTCGATGGAAACCGTGCGGCCTCCACCCAGGTCGATGCTGACAGAAATAGGTTGTGTTAACATGTTAATTCGGATGGTTTAATGCTGTTAGTAAAAGTCAAAAAGGGATGGCATGCAAAAAACTATTCCCAACATGAGGTTTTCAGTTGGGAATAGTACAGCAATATCATCTTTACTCTTATTTGCGGATACCGAGTTTTTCAATCAGCTGACGATAACCAGTCAGATTGTGCTTGCTCATGTAGGTCAACAAGCGCTTACGCTTACCTACCATTTGCATCAGACCGCGGTGAGTTGAGAAATCCTTTTTGTTAGCCTGCAGGTGCTTTGAAATAGAACTGATACGTTCAGTCAGCAGTGCAATCTGTCCTTCAATAGAACCAGTGTTCGCAGCATTACCCCCAAATTCAGCGAAAATATTCGCT
>JAGKTB010000184.1:0-5849 GCA_018993145.1 Flavihumibacter sp. | reverse complement strand
GGCAAACTGCCAACCAGGTGGCAAAGTGGAAATACAATTCTTTGAAAAAGAAAATTCACAGGCACCTACCTCCTGGAAACCTGCAGCGGAAAAACGACTCTGTGAATTGATTGATGAACTGCTATTACAGAAAAAATTGAAGCCGGAACAACTGGCCATTCTTACCCGCAACAATGCAGATGCACGCAGAATCATCAATGTATTGCTGGAACACAAACAAAAATCAGGCAGTGTCCACGATTATAAACTGGTGTCGTCTGACGCACTGCTGATCAGCGCCTCCCCAGCTATACAATTGTTACTGGCTGCATTCCGCTATCTCCTGAATGAAAAAGATGATATCGCAAGAGTGGAACTGGTGCAGGCTAATGCACTACGCCAGCAAATTTCTATAAATGAAAAATCATTGTATCGAAGAGATATCAATCACCAGCTCTCCTTATTACCTCCAGCATTTATAGAGGAAAAGAACCGGATTTCACAGTCATCCTTGTACGAAGCGACAGAACTCCTGATCGCGATTTTTGAACTGGATGCATGGGAAAATGAACAGCCCTATATCCTATCCTTCCGCGATCTGGTAAATAACTTCAGTACCAAAGGCAAACCCTCGATACGGGATTTCATACTCTGGTGGAAAGAAGATGGAGAAAAAAGAGCGTTGCCTCTTTCATCCGCTTCCAACGCCATACAGATACTGACTATTCATAAATCAAAGGGACTTGCTTTTGATGTAGTGTTGTTGCCTTATACAGATTGGAAATTGAAATCGGATAAGGGCTTATTATGGTGTGATTGGAAAGATGATTCATCAGAGCTGGATGTGTTGCCTGTTGACATTCAATCCTCCTTAGCAGAAACAGCATTTGCCTATGAGTATTTTGAAGAAATGCTGATGAGCAGGATGGACGCACTCAACCTCCTCTATGTGGCACTGACACGCGCACGCCAGGGTATTTATATGATGGCGCCAGTTCCTGCTGCATCAAAAAAAGATCAAAGCATGACTACTATTGCTGAACTGATCTATGAAGGAATCAATCAAACAAATCCTTTTATTATTGAAGGAGATCTCGAACGGGATGATACAGCGCCTGCTATGGAAAATGACCTGGTGCTTCCAAAGACTCCAGGCTCCCTAAGGCAGGTTGCTTTATTGAGAGAACCAGCCAGGGAAGAACAGCTGTTAAGGTTGCATCCTACCGAGCAACAAAAAATCGGACAACTGGCTCACCTGGTATTGTCCAGAATTTCAGAAGCAAAAGAATTGGCCCCCTGCCTGCAGCGAATGCAGATGGAAGGCAGTATCAATTCAGCACAACTCGAACAGGTGAAAGCCTATGTAGAGGAAGTATTTGAACAGGATCAGCTGGGAAAATGGTTAAGCGGTACTTATAAAGTACTTAATGAAAAATCCATCCTCTTGCCCGGAGGTGCAGTGAGAAGACCCGATAAAATCCTGGCGGGGGAACAGGAAACCATCCTGCTCGATTTTAAATTCACTCAGGAATCCAACCCATCACATGCCAGGCAATTAAAAGAATACCGGGAGTTGCTGGAACAGATGGGTTTTCCTGCAGTACAGGCTTTTGTTTATTATGGTTATAACAAATCCCTGGTTCCTCTGCATGCCCTTCCTCATCAACAGGGAAAATTATTCGGTTAATGGTTAATGAATCAGTATGAGTTTTCTAAAAACAGTTGCAGCCCATTTATATGATAAGTTTGGAAACAATATTGCAGATTGTGCAATCATCTTTCCTAATAAACGTCCGGCTATATATTTCAGACAATACCTCGGCCAGTTGGTAGACCGCCCCATCTGGAGCCCGGATTTATTCACCATTCATGAATTTATCCAGGAATCTACCAACCGCTTACCGGCAGACCGACTACTTTGTTCCTTTTTACTGTATGAAACTTATTCCAAAGTTTGGTCAGATCAGCAGTTACTACCGGTCAGCTATGAACGCTTTTATCCGCTGGGTGAAATCTTACTGAATGATTTTACCGAACTCGAATCAAATGCGGTATCTATAAAAGACATCTACAGCAACCTGGCAGAGTTGGCAGCCATTGACCAGGGACTTGATTATTTAACGGAAAAGCAATTGGAGTATTTACAACGCTTCTGGAAAAACTTTTCAGTTGAACGGCTGAGTAAACAAAAGGAACGTTTTCTTCAATTGTGGAAACACCTGCCCGCTATATTTGACTTATTCCGAAACGAACTGGAGCAAAGAGGATTGATCACAACCGGTATGATTTACCGGAGCCTTGTTACTGAAGCATACGACCGAAAAGATTTTCCAACCAGATGGAAGCACCTCGTATTTGTTGGCTTTAATGCATTGAACCGATCCGAGCTGCAGGTATTAAAAAAATGGGAAGAGCAGGGTATTGCCTTGTTTTACTTTGATACCGATACACATTATATAGAGGATGAACTGCAGGAAGCCGGTCGATTCTTAAGAAGAAATCTTTCCCTTTTCACCAACCAGTTACCAACAGGTAACAACATACGAAGAACAGATCGTTCCATTCAATTGATTGCCGCAGAAGGGAATGCCGCTCAGGTTAGAATGCTGCCTGCATTGCTGGAGAATATTCCAGGTATAAAAGAAGAACCCGAACAAACCGCGATTTTACTGGCAGATGAAAACCAGTTATTACCGGTTTTGCACGCGCTTCCTGATTGGACAGACAAAGTAAATATAACCATGGGGTATGGCCTGGTGCAATCGCCCCTGTATTCTCTGATGCAAACCATCATCCGGATACAGGAATCACTCTGGCAAAACAAAGGGCGATTTGTTTATTATCAACCGCTTTTGCAGTTGGTACAACATCCCTATCTGTACCAGCTTCCGGAAGCCGCTGAAATTGCACAAACTGTTTTACAAAAAGCCCTTGTCAGCATTCCTGCAACAACCTGGGAAAAACTGGAAGAACCTCGTCTAAAAAAATGCCTGACACTCATTCAATATCCGATTGAAATTATTTCCCTGATCCGGGATATACTCGAAGATCACCTGGCAAGTGTTGTGGTGGGTGAGGCCACTGACCTGCAATCACAATTGATTCATGCAGCACATGCACAATTAAACCGGCTGGAAGATTTGCTCATCGAAAGAAAAGAAGAGCTAAGCCTTTCCTTTATTTCCGAGCTGATACTACAGGTAATGCGCTCCCAATCCGTACCACTGGAAGGTGAACCACTCCGCGGTTTACAGATAATGGGACTACTGGAGAGTCGCGCGCTCGATTTCAAACACATCATCCTGCTGAATGTAAATGAAGGCATCCTTCCAAAGAAAGCTGTTGCCCCTACCCTGATTCCCGACAGCATTCGAAGAGCCTATGGATTAAGTGTGCTTGAAAACCAGGATGCGATTTTTGCCTATGTATTTTATCGCCTCCTGCAAAGAAGCCAATCGGTTTCCTGCCTGTATAATACAGCTGTGGATGAAAAAGGCATGGCTGAGCAGAGCCGTTTTCTGACACAGCTTGAATATGAAACCGGCATCCCGATAATTCGGAAATCGGTCAAGATGGATATTAATCCCAAAGCCAAAGATCCCATCCTTATTGAAAAAGATGATGCGGTCATGCGCACCTTAAATAAGTATACGGGAGAAGAGGTGATTTTAAGTCCGTCAGCACTGAACACCTATATCGATTGCCGCCTGCGCTTTTACTTTCAAAACCTGCAGGGCATTCGCGAACCAGAGGAAAGAGAAGAAGAAATTTCGCCACGCGTACTCGGTAATTTTTTGCATCGTGCCATGGAGTTTCTTTACAAGGGGCTGGAAGAAAAAAAAGGAAATAAATGGGTGGAGCCTGGAGATTTTGAATGGCTCAATAGCCAGATTGACAGGTATCTCAAGCAAGCACTGGGACTGGAACTTGCAAAGGACCGCAACCATGTGGTGGATTATACCGGCACCCTTCGCATCGTTGAAGAAGTAGTCAAGATTTATATTGAAGAGGTATTAAAACAGGATAAACGCTGGGCTCCCTTTGAGATGGTAGACCAGGAATGGAAAATTGCTCATCCGGTTCAACTGGAAGTGGAAGGCAGACGTATTACCATTCGCCTGGGTGGATATATTGATCGGCTCGACAGAAAGGATGGTGTATACCGGATCATTGACTACAAAACCGGAAGCGATAAAAAAGAGTTTCGGTCTGTGCAGGATTTGTTTACCCGGGACCGGTCAGACCGAAACAAGGCAGCTTTGCAAACCTTGTTGTATGCGGAATTACTGGGTAAGCAGCTGGAACAACAGCCAAAATCGGGATCTGCCCCTCCCTGGATGCAGTCGCATGTTGGTGCCGCCCGGGTACAGGCCGGCCTCTATAATGTTCGCCAGATGCGTAGCGAAGGACCTGAGTTCGACTGGCGACTTTCAGAGAATGCTGCCAAAACCAAACTGGATGATCACCGGATTAAGGAAATAGGTCTTGAACTCATGGACTCTCTCCAGTCGGTATTAAGTGAAATTTTTACCAGGGATCAGCCATTTGATCAAACAGAGCGTCGGGAAAAATGCGAATATTGTCCTTATCAAAAAATCTGTGGCCGATAAAATCAATTAACTGAATGGCACTGGTTAGGCATATCCCTTTTCTGAAAGCAGTTTTACTGCACAGCCTTACTGCTTTTGGCGGGCCGCAGGGCCATTTCGGGATGATGCTGAAAACCTTTGTACATGACCGGAAGGACATCTCGCATGAAGAATTACTGGATTACAATGCTTTCTGCCAGATGCTGCCGGGCGCGTCCTCCACACAGGTATTGACACTGGTTGGATACAAGCGAGGTGGAGTATCACTGGCTATTCTAACCTTATTAGTCTGGATCCTGCCGGCAAGTTTATTGATGGGGGCACTCTCCTTTCTTTTGCGGTATTTCCATAACAAGGAACTGCAACACGATGTATTCAAGTACGTGGCACCCATGACTATTGGCTTTCTCGCTTATGCATCCACGGTAGCGTTCAGGTTGGCTATTCACAACACGATCACCCGGGTCATTGTGTTAGCCAGTGCCACCCTGAGTTTTGCTTTTTTCAAAATTCCCTGGATGATTCCCCTGCTCATTGTGGTAGGTGGATTTGTTACCAATCTCAGCGATCGCCGTTACCCCCAGGCTGAGGAAAACCGAAAGAAAATCAACTGGGCTAATATCTGGTTGTTTGTGCTGATATTCCTGGTAGCGGGATTGCTTTCTGAAACGGCGCGTAAGAACGATTGGCAGAATCGTCGGCCCATCAACCTGTTTGAAAACACCTATCGTTTTGGGAGCATTGTATTTGGAGGCGGACAGGTACTGGTGGCCATGATGTACGAACAGTTTGTGGTTCGCCCGGAGTCGGAAAAAGTGATGCAGCGAAATCCCAATGTGGTGCGCATTACAAGAGATGATTTTTATACCGGTGCGGGTATTGTTCGGGCCATGCCTGGACCCGTATTCAGCATCTCCAGTTTTATGGGAGGAATTGCCATGAGCGACCGGGGTACGGGCTGGCAGGTTCTGGGTTGTATCATTGGAACAGTTGCTATTTTCTTGCCCAGTTTGTTACTGGTGCTGTTTTTCTTTCCCATCTGGAACAACCTGAAAAAATATGCCATCGTATTTCGAGCGCTGGAAGGTATCAATGCATCGGTTGTCGGGTTCCTGATCGCCTCAACTCTATACATGCTGAAAGATATTCCCATGCCGGAATGGGCTGATCATGGCTGGATGAACCTGGCTGTCATCGTTGCTACCTGGCTCGCGCTGCATTATTCAAGGATTCCTTCTCCCGTGCTTGTATTAGCTTGTCTGTTGCTTGGGATCCTGCTAT
>JAGKTB010000006.1:0-3130 GCA_018993145.1 Flavihumibacter sp. | reverse complement strand
CCTGATTTTTTGTAATTTACTCCAGACTAATACTATTTTGACTAGCTACATATGAAAAACGACCTGCTTAGAGAGATTACACCGCTTACCCAAAGTGATTGTTTTACCCTTTTTTCCCGAGTGAAATCAGATTTCGATTTTCCTCTGCATTATCACGAAGAGTTTGAACTCAACTTTATTGAAAATGCAACTGGAGCAAGGAGGATTATCGGCGATCACATGGAAGAAATAAGCTCCCTGGAATTGGTATTGGTTGGATCAAACCTTCAGCATGGCTGGTTCAACCACAAATGTGAGAGTAAAGAAAGCAAAGAAGTAACCATACAGTTTAACAAGGATCTGTTTGATGAAAAATTTCTGCGCCGGAATCAGTTAAGCTTTATCCGGGCTATGCTGGAAAAATCAAACCGGGGTATTCTGTTTTCGCCGGAAACTACTCAACAGGTAGCCGGCCGGATAAAAGCATTGAACCAGAAACATGGGTTTGACTCGGTATTAGAATTGTTTTCTATCCTGCATGATCTTTCCACCTCCAGAAATATGCGCATCCTTTCCGATGCCAGCTTCAACAATGCAGAACACTTCACGTATAACAGTCGCCGTATTGGTACAGCAATGGATTACCTCAACAATAATTTTGAAAAGTCTATTTCGTTAACCGATGTGGCCAAACTGGTCAATATGTCGGATGTGGCTTTCAGCCGGTTTTTCAAAAACAGAACGGGCAATAATTTCATCGACAGCCTGATTGAGATCCGGTTGGGACATGCCTCGCGTATGCTCATAGATACCACACATACCATCGGAGAAATCGCCTATCGTTGCGGCTTCAACAATATGTCCAATTTCAACCGGGTTTTCAAAAAGAAAAAAGGCTGTACTCCCAAAGAATTCCGCGAAAACTATAATGCCGTTGGAGCCGGCACCCGCGTCTTTATCTGATCAGCGCGGAAACAGGCTCGCATCGATGCCCGGAATAATGCGAAGGGCGTTTTTGTAATATACTTTTTTAAGTACCTCATCCGGCAGATCAAGTCCGTACATTCTCCAGAATGCATGGTATTTTTTATGGTAAGGAAAATATTCATCGGCTGTTTCCAGTACCCTGAAATAGGTTGCATATTCTGAAGGCACCCAACTGTCTTTTCCAAAAAGGATACGATCCTGGTATTTAAGGAAAAAATCATGGGCTGACCGGGGCTGCCGACCCAGTTCTGCAATTACGGCTCCAAACTCCACCACCACATTCGGCATCACCTGCAACAGGGAGTCCAGTTTTTTCAGGTTATTCGGATACCAGCCAAAATGCGCAGCAATAAACGTAGTGCCCGGGTGTTTTTTGAACATCCGGTGCTGCTCTGCAATTAATACCTCCCAGGGAGCCGGATCCTCATTCGAACGTTTCCGACGCGGATGTGTGTAAAGTTCCAGCAATCGCTCGTTTTCATTCGTTAATTCTTCCCAGAAAGAGGCAGGATCTGCTGTGTGAATAAGGACCGGAATCTTGAGTTCGCCACATTTTTTCCAGATGGGATCAAGTCGGGGATCATCTACGGCTACCCGGTTTCCCCTGGTATCCTTCACCGAAAATCCCAGGTTTTTGAACACTTTCAATCCGCGGGCACCATTGTTATAATCTTCCTGTAATTGCTTTACCGCTTTCTCCGACCAGCCTTCTGTGCCAATACCCCCAAAATCGATATTGTGGAACACAATAAATCTTCCGGGATATTGCTTACGCGCGTTCTCTACTTTCTGTTTGAGCTCGGCACCATTACCACCACTCAGATTGACCATCACTTTCATATTGAGCGCATCCATATTATTGACGATATCAGCCAGTGAACCTGAACCCATCCGGTACTGGTGGTTGTGAACATCAACAAATGGAAATTTTGAACGGGTTACCGGATTTTCGGGCACCACCAGCGTAGAGGGAGGGTTATACGATTCAAAATCAATTTTAGGTTGTTGGGCACAGGCGATCAGGGTGGTTGACAACAAAACAGAACCCAGAACTGTAATTCGTTTAAGCATATCGGTTTAATTAAGCAGGTTGCTGACGTATCTTGCGCTCAGTTTAATCAGAAACATAAAAATATGGCAAGAGGACGGTATAGGAACAAGGAGGATAACACAGAGGAGCGTCCAAAAGTTAAAATTTCCAAAGAATCACTTCGCCAGGCCCTGGTGCTTTTCAGGTATCTGAAGCCTTACCGCGGTCAATTTATCATGAGCCTGGTATTCATCGCTTTATCGGCTTTAACCACCAGTCTCTTCCCATTGTTTCTTGGAAAAATGATAGATGCAGCCGTTCCGGGAGGCGGCGCTGCGGTTGTTCCTTCTGCCCCTTCCAATCTGCCTTTCGGGCAGCAGTTGAAGGAAGTGAAATGGAGTCTGAATACCAGCCTGCTTTTCATCTTTATTACGCTCAGTTTTCAAATGTTCTTTTCCTATATGCGTGTATATCTGCTGACTGCAGTAGGCGAACGTTCCCTGGCAGGCATGCGCAAAGACGTATACAGCAAACTGCTGAGCATGCCCATGTCCTACTTCTCTGAAAAAAGAGTAGGTGAACTAAGCAACCGGATTTCATCGGATCTCTCCCAGATCCAGGACGCGATTTCCTTTACCCTGGCCGAATTCCTTCGGGGAATATTCACCCTGGTAATAGGGCTTTTCTTTATTTTCTGGATCAGTCCGGAGCTAGCACTGGTAATGTTGGGCGTGGTACCTGTAATTGCAATCCTGGCAGTTGTTTTCGGCAAGCGCATTCGCAAAATGGCACGGAAAGCACAGGATGAACTAGCTGAAAGTGGCACGATTGTGCAGGAAACTTTTCAAGGCATAACGGTTGTTAAAGCTTTCACCAGTGAATTTCACGAGATCAAGCGGTATGTAAAAAGTATTTTTGCTGTTGTTGATACATCTATCAAAAACGCACGCTATCGGGGTGCGTTTGTTTCCTTTATGATCTTTAGTGTGTTTGGCGCCATCGCTTTTGTAATGTGGTACGGTGCCAATATGATTCAATCAGGTGAACTTACCCTGGGATCCCTTACTATGTTCGTCATCTTTTCAATGTTTGTAGGTGGAACTTTTGCAGGCTTCGCCGATATGTTTTCCCAAT
>JAGKTB010000183.1:0-4445 GCA_018993145.1 Flavihumibacter sp. | reverse complement strand
CAGCCTTACCAATAGCATCCACACGTCCATATCCTACTGCCATCGCTACGGTATCAGCCTGCATGCCTGGAATGATCAATACCGGCAATTCTTCTTCTTTATTGCCCAGCTTTACTTTTACAACCGGCTTCTTGGGGAAAGCTTCGTATTCATCAGCCTGGGTTGGGTTGGTAATATCAATACCAAACATACTCTTACCCAGGGCAGGTGAAACCATCAGGTAGTTGTCCCAGGTAGCACGTGTAATCGGATCAGGAGTTTCCTGCAACCAGGGGTTGTTCGACTGACGGCCATCTGTAAACGTAGCTTTCTGATAAATAACCAGTTCAGTTCCACTGGATTTTTTTGCAGATCCAACCGCCGCAACTGCAGCAGCTACTGATCCGCCATTAAAGCTCGGGAAGCCCATTACCATGGCAGGTGATTCCACAACACCATCCTGCAAGGCTTTCAGGTAAGTGTTTTCACCTCCCAAACGGGTAGTCCAGAAGTTTTTGAAATAATCAGCATAGGTTACCGCACTACCACTCCATTTCAGAAGGTTATCCTGCCATTGTCTTGTTTTAAACAAGGGCGCGATGGTCGGCTGCAGCATGCTGATATAACCAGCTTTATGCTCTGCATCACCCCAGCTTTCCAGGTAATGGTTAGCTGGTAATACATATTTGCAGAGCTCAGTGGTTTCATCCATTTTCTCATTGAAAGAAACGGATACCCGTACTTTTTTAAGTCCGGCAATGAACTTTTCAGCATCGAAATAATCGTATGCAGGATTCACATCATATATTAATACCGCACCCACAGATCCGGCATTCATTTCTTCTACCAGTTTAGCAAACTCGGCGTCAATACCTGACTTGTTCTGCAGTTTGCTCACGAGATCAATGGTTGTTCCATAAGAACCAACCGCATCATTGATCGCATTCACGATCAGCTGAACATTCACATCATTGCTGCCAGCTACTACCAGCGCCTGGCCTTTGTTGGCAGCCAGGTCTTTCGCAGCCTGTTCGATTCCCTTTTTCAAGGCAGCATCGCTGATACCTGCAGCACCCTGACCATTGATGGCAGAGAGCAGAGCAGCAGCTACTGCACCTGTTTCAGAAGGACGGTGCGTATAACGCTCATCGGCATTCGCTCCGGTCATGCTAAGCATGGATTCAAACTGGTAATGCTTGCTCATGGATGGATTTTTGGGATCCACCTTACGACCGCGGGTATATCCATGCTGGAATTCAACTGGGTTCAGCCAGGTTCCCAGGAAATCAGCTCCAAGACTCACAATCACCTTTGCTTTGTCAAATGCATAAGAGGGAATCATGCGGCTTCCAAAACTTGCTTCATTGGCCAGCAGCATACCACTGTAGGAAATACCATCATACTGAACATGACGGGATCCCGGATATTTTGCCAGGAACTCTGCAATTACTGCTTTGGAGGAAGGAGAGTTAACAGTGCTGGTTAAGAGTACAACAGGTGCACCATTTAAACCGGCCAGCGCCTCACCCACCATTTTATCAAAAGCATCAAATGTGCTTACTTCTTTTTTATCGGCCATCGGGAAACGCAGACGAGCTGTATCATACAGGTCGAGTACAGATGCCTGCACCTGCGCGGTGGTAGCACCTTTTGACCAGCTTGACAGTTCGTTTCCTTCGATTTTAATCGGACGTCCATCACGAACCTTTGCCACAACAGGAATCGCATTACCACCCGCTACATAAGTTGTAGCGTAATAATTAGGCACTCCCGGAATAGCATCAACCGGACGGTTAACAAATGGGATCGCCTTTTTTACAGGCATTTCACAACTTGCAGCTACTGCAGCTGCAGCCGTGCTGAAACCAACGTATTTAAGGAAGTCGCGGCGAGGAGTTGTGGCAGAACCCAGCCCTTTGTCATCGAGTCCTTCAAAGGGTAACTCTTCTTTGAACTCATCCTGTGCATTTTGCTGATGTGCTGCTGAGTTGTTCAACTCTCCGAAACTTTGCCAGTACTTTTTTTGCTCCATATACCAAACCCCGGAAGGGGTGCTGATTTTGGTGATAAAAAATGGTTTATTGAGATGCTATTCTATTAATAGTGACATTTCTGACACTCTGTACCGCCGATGCTTTCAACGGTTACACTATCCATCTTTCCACTCTTCAGATCGTTGTGGAATTTTTCGTAAATGCTGTAGAACTTGTTGTCTTCAAACTGCACTTTGGTTTCCCTGTGACAGTTTACACACCAACCCATGCTCAGATCAGAATACTGGTAAACTTCTCCCATATTCTGGATATCGCCGTGACAAGTTTGACAGGCAACTTTACCCGCTTTTACGTGCTGTGCGTGATTGAAGTATACATGGTCAGGCAGGTTGTGAATCTTCACCCACTCAATCGGCTTGGGCTCATTCACATATTTCTTTTGATCCGGATCCCAGCCTGTATAAGAATAAAGCTTTTTAATTTCTGCAGTACCATCTACTTCCGTTCCATCTTCTCTGTACAACTTCTCACCGGCGTATTCATTGATCGCCATGTGACAGTTCATACAGGTGTTCAGTGAAGGAATATTGGCATGTTTGCCTTCCTGTGCACCACTGTGACAGTACAGACAGTTGATCTGGTTCGTGCCCGCATGCACTTTGTGAGAATAATAGATAGGTTGCTCCGGCTGATAATCCTTGGAACGACCCAGTCCTACTGCACCCTGAATAGTGTAATAACCACCAACTATAAAGAGTACTACCGCAAACAGCGCGATATAGGCCTTATTGCGATAGAATGGAACCGGCTCGTAGGAAGGAATGCCTTCTTTCTCATCACTGAGGCGCTTGAGGTTGGAGTTAACCTGCAGCAATACCAGCACGATAATCGCAAGGATCAATGTTAACACGCCGAAAATCAGGGAGTTATCACTTTCTGCTGCAGCTGCTTGTACACCAGCTTCACCAGTTCCTGTGGCAGCCCCGGGTGCTGGAACAGAATTAATATAGGTAATCATGGCACCGATTTCCTCATCCGTCAGGTTCGGGAAGAGGTTCATCGCTGTTTTATTCCAGGCAACATATAAGTCGTTGAAATACTTGTTGCCGGATTGAAGCACCGCCTGACTGTTACGAATCCAGTCATATAGCAACTTCTTATCCGGAACACGCTCCTCGATTCCAGCCAGGGCCGGACCAGTAAGATTTTTATGAACCGCGTGACAGGAAGCACAGTTCTGCTGAAACAAAGCCTTTCCATCCTGTGCAAATACGCCCTGATCGAAACAAAGCACGGTCAAAACTGAAAGAATGAGTGCTACTCTCTGCAAGATCGATCTATAGTGAATCATAAGCTGGAAATATCGTTGGTAATGTTAAAATGCCTCAATTCGGGGGCAAAAATATGACACGTTATTGACAATCTATCAACATCTCTCATTTTTTTTTAGCCGCGCGGGGCTTGCTTTTCAACGAATTGTGCAATTTTTCAAATGGTAATTACTTGCCATTCGTAAACGCTTTTGTTCAAGTTATTCCAGTTTCTTTGCAGCATGTTTGAAAAGCTTCAGAAGAAGTGGAAGGTCAACGGATGGCAATTACTCGCTATCCTGTGCACTTTTGCCATTGGAGGCAGTCTGACCGGTATTGTCGGCCGCAAAATCCTGCAACAGCTTCCGGAAGTACATCCTGTCGGCTGGACTATCCTATATATTATTACCATGACCCTGATCTGGCCCCTGATGGTAGTGCTGGTCAGCATTCCCTTCGGCCAATACCCCTTTTTCAAAAATTATTTATCCCGAATCTTCCAAAAGATGACCAACTCCCCCTCTTCCATTCCCCCCTCCTCCAATCCTCCATCTTCCATTCCTCCCTTTTCAATTGCCATCTTCGCTTCCGGCACAGGATCCAACGCCCAGAAAATCATTGAACATTTCCGCAACCATCCCTCCATTCGGATAGCCCTGGTTGTAAGTAATAAGGCTACAGCTGGTGTATTGGACAAGGCTGCAGCAGCCGGCATTCCAACCTTGCTCATCGATAAAGAACGTTTTTTCCGGGGTGATGGCTTTGTGCCAGAACTGACCACCCTCGGAATCGACTTCATCGTACTGGCCGGATTTCTATGGAAAGTGCCGCCCTCCCTGATCCAGGCCTACCCCTCCCGGATGATCAATATCCATCCTGCCCTGCTGCCCAAGTATGGTGGCAAGGGCATGTATGGTAATTTTGTTCATGAAGCTGTCATCGCGGCAGGAGAAAAAGAATCAGGAATAACCATCCACTATGTGGACGAACAATACGATCACGGTGGAACCATATTCCAGGCAACCTGCCCTGTATTTCCGGAAGATACCCCGGAAACCCTGGCCAACCGGATTCATGCACTCGAACATCAGCACTTCCCTGCTGTTATTGAATCTGTAATTCTTAGCAAACTCGTTAAAAATCAACCTTCCTGATATAATTT
>JAGKTB010000182.1:0-3646 GCA_018993145.1 Flavihumibacter sp. | reverse complement strand
CTGGTATTTCGGGCGATAGTTGCCGTTAGTATAAAGGAATACAGGTTGCCCAGGTGCAGGTAGCCACTGGGTGTTGGTGCGTAGCGGGTTTTATGAACTTTTTCAGCTGGCAAGGATGTCTTCAATACGTTGCAATTCTTCTGCAGTAAATTGCAGGTGTTTCAGACAGCCTACTGCATCCTCCACCTGTTCAGGTTGACTGGCTCCTACAATCACAGAAGTAATTCTTGGATCCTTGAGTACCCAGGCATAGGCCATCTGGGCCAGGCTCTGACCGCGCTCTTTAGCCAGTTCATCCAATTGTTTCACTTTCGCAATGCTTTCCGGAGTGATCTGCTCTGCTTCAATGGCTCCATTGCCCAGCGGTCTGGCAGCCCTTGATCCCTCCGGTATGCCTTTCAGGTATTTGTTGGTTAAAAGCCCCTGCGCCAATGAAGAAAAAGTAATGCATCCCATACCTGTATACTCTACTGCATCCAGTAATCCATTTTCCACCCACCGATCCAGCATGGAATATTTGGGCTGATGAATCAGACAGGGCGTTCCCAACTCCTTCAACAACTTTGCAGCCTTTCGGGTTTCTTCCGCACTGTAACTTGATATCCCCACATACAAAGCTTTCCCCTGTCGCACCAGCAGGTCCAATGCCGCCATGGTTTCTTCCATCGGCGTATCAGGATCCGGCCGGTGATGATAAAAGATATCGACATAGTCTAATCCCATGCGTTTCAAACTCTGATCCAGGCTGGCAACCAGGTATTTTTTTGATCCCAGATCGCCATAGGGGCCCGGCCACATGGGCCAGCCTGCTTTGGTGGAGATGATCAGTTCATCGCGATAGCGTCCCAACTCTTCTTTAAGGATCTTGCCAAAATTGGTTTCAGCAGCTCCAGGAGGCGGACCATAATTATTCGCCAGATCAAAATGAGTTATGCCCAGATCAAATGCCTTGAATACAATGGATTTTGATTTGGCATAAGGATCCAACTCACCGAAATTATGCCAGAGCCCAAAAGAGAGAGCAGGCAGTTTTAACCCACTTTTACCAGCGCGACGGTACTGCATTCCGTTATAACGATCAGGATTAGCCGAATACATAGTTGTTTATTTCTTGTTGATGAGTTTCATCTGAACAGGATCCCAGTGCAGGATCCGCTGCTGAAAATAACTGTCATTGCAGGCAATACAGGGAGCAGCTGCACGGAATCCAAAGCTAATATCCTCAATCACCGGTTTACCCGTACGCATGGCTTCAAAAAAATTCATGAAATGATCGAGGTGATCATCATAACCGGGTGGATTGACAAATCGGATCGGTTCCTTTAGAGGTCTTTGGTGATCTGCTTGTGAATAGCGACTGTTATACTGTTTACGTAATTCCTCCTGCATAGCTGCAGGATAGGTTTCCAAAGCATCCCAACCACCAATCCCAGGCGCTTTCGGCATGATGCTGTGCGTGAGTTCCAGGTCGCGTCCCCCAAGCTTCAACACCCCTTCATCCCCAATCAAACGAATCGAACTGGTATCCCCTCCTCCACTGATAAAATTGACCCTTAGCGTTAGTTGAAATGCAGGGTGCTGTGCAGTAGCAGGATAATCCATAATAGCAGTCATGATATCCGGAACATCGCGCCCATCCTTCCAATGGGCGAGTTGACCACTTGCATAAATTTTAGTGGGACCAAGAGACCCCGTTATAAAATGCACGCCTGATAACAGATGCACAAAGAGATCGCCTGCTACTCCAGTTCCAAAAGCCCGATAATTTCGCCACCAGAAAAACTGCTTTGCATCAAAAAGAGGTTTTTTCGAGCCACGGATAAATCCATCCCAGTCTACAGTTGCAGTAGATGCATCCAGTGGCATGGTGTATTGCCAGGCCCCCATTGCGCTTTGCCGATCATAGGTAGCTTCTACGAGATTCAGTTTACCAATCGCGCCAGCGGTATATAATTCCTTTGCTTTTGCATAGTGCAGGCTGCTCACACGCTGGCTTCCCACCTGCATGATGGCACCTGACTGTTGCTGTACTGCAATAAGGGGCAGTCCTTCCGAAATTTTATGAACCACGGGCTTCTCCCCATAAACTGCTTTCTTTTTCTGCATAGCATAAGTGGCAATCGGGGCATGCCAGTTATCACTGGTTGCTACAATAACCGCATCGATATCAGATCTGTCAATAAGCGCCTTGTAATCCATCGTTGTGAAAAGGTCAGCGCCATAGATTTCCTTCGCGCGAGTCAGGCGGCCCTGGTAAAGATCACATACTCCGGCGAGTTCAACACCCGGCACTTTCAGTGCTGTTCTCAGGTTGCGATGCCCCATGATTCCCATCCCTATAACGCCAACCCGTATCCGATCATTGGCATTGATTCGTTTAGTCGTTGGCGTGAGTATAACTTCCTTTTCGCTGCCAGCTGCCTCACTCATGGATGGGAGGGTTAAAGCCAATGCAGCAGAGCCGAGCCCCTTTATAAAATGACGGCGACCGGCTGCTTTTCGGTTAGACATGCTTGTTAATTTAAACAGCTAATCGTTTCCTCACCCGGCTCAGGGTTTCCAGGGTAACACCCAGAAAAGACGCAATGTATTTTATGGGTACCCGGTTGATCAGGTGCGGGTAATGCTCTACAAAATACTGGTATTTATGATCAGTACCCGGGATGCGCGCAACAAAAGCTCTGCCTTCCGCATCCTGGTAATACCGTTGCAGCAACTTTCTTCCTACAATATTGAACTCTAGGTAATTCCGGTAAAGGATTTCGAGGTCAGCATGACTGATCACCAGTAATTCCGAATTTTCAATTGCCTGGATATTTTCGTTGGAAGGTGCCTGGTCATTCAAACCGGAGATGGATGTCACAATTTCATTGTCAATTGAGATCCAGGTAGTAATATCCTTGTCTTCATCTTTTATGAATCCCCGGATGGCCCCTTTGGAGATAAAATAAAGGTGGTGGCAAACCTCACCACTCCTGAGCAGCATTTTGCCTTTCCGAACCGTTTTTGTTGTAGCCTTTTGCTTAAGAAAATCAATAATCTCCGGGGTAAGCGGGTGCAAACTGCCCAGCAATTGAACTAAGTGGGAAATGTCCGGAGCGCTTTGATTTACCATGGTTTACAAATATCGGATGAGGCCTTTATTCGGGGCTTTGATTTATATCAAACGAAATTTTCAAGAAAAAAGGTTGACAATAATCAAATGAATCTGCCTTTAAAGTATAAAATAGTGGCCTATCTGACACTGATTTTACTGGTTTTCACTTATTAAAAAGCCCAGAATCTGTAGTTTTTACAAATTATTTCCTAAATTTTACCCATTCACCACAGGTCTTAAAACACAACATTTGAAAGAAGTTTGAGTTTCTAATATTGTGACCATCAATGCATATGAGTAGTAGTAGTAAGCATCATTTGACCGAGTTTCTGAATTCACTTTATCCGCTGAGCAGTAAAACGGAAGAGCTGATCAGCCAGCACTCCTATACCATTACGTTAAAGAAGGGGGCTTTTTTGTTTAAACCGGGCATGGACCATCGCACCCTTTATTTCCTGGTCAAGGGCGTTGTGAGAGGGTACCGGAAATTCAAGGGCGAAGAAATCACCACCTGGCTGAATGAGGAGCAGGAAATGATTACCAGTATCA
>JAGKTB010000005.1:0-5203 GCA_018993145.1 Flavihumibacter sp. | reverse complement strand
CAAGGCGCGATAAGGATAAATATCAGCTTGTTCAATACTACGCGATGGGTAAATTATCACTGCTTGCCAGTCGCTATATCTAGCTCATGCAATACGCAAAAGTTCGTATCGGAATTGTACAGTATTCAAACACCGTTCAGCAAGTGATAACTGTAGTCTATGCTCCTTTGTCTGCAGTTAATTGATTTACTAAAAAATAAGTCAGTTTTAAAGCTAGCATTGTAAGAAACAATTTTATGAAAGCCATCCTGTTTAATCCTGTCCGTTTGCTGGTGCTTCTGCTCTCCATCATTTTATTCTCCTGCAGCAAGGACAGCAATCCAGGTTATCCTAAGACGGTAAAAATTGAATACAAAGTCACAGCCATTTCAAGTATTTCAGGGCCACTCAATCTGCTAAGCTTTACCAATGAAACTGGAGGAAATACCGACCTTACCAATCAGGCGCTCCCCTTTACCAAAACAATTTCAAAAAGAGTATCTGTTGGAGATGGAGTGGTACTTTCCTTACGGTATAATAATACCTCTACATCCACACCCGTTTCTATAAAAATGGAAATAATTGTAGATGGCAAAGTTGTGAAGACAGAAACATCCAATAGCACTACGCCTGTAATTATTGCGGCCATTGCACATGTTTTTTCTTAGATGAAGTCAGCTTATCAAGTTCATCATTCTTAACATTCTATTTTCACAGTTTTGAAAGTAATTGCGGTCAACTTTAAAAACCTATGAATAAAATAACTACTCTATTAGTTGGACTGCTGGTGATTTCAAGTTCCGTATCTGCGCAGAAGACACTTCAGCTTTCTAAATTGCATAAAAAGGGTAAACTGGTTGCTGTGAACCGAACGATCAGTATCGAAACCGATGAACAGTCTGATTATATCAAAGTTTCGGAAACAAAAGGAGAAGGCATTGTCTGGTTGCCGGTTGAGAACCTTTCTACCGGTACCTTCACACTGGAGTTAAGAGGCAAGGATGAGATCCAGAAAAGTTTTGTCGGGCTGGCTTTCAGTGGACAAAATGATTCAACCTATGAAGCAGTGTATTGCCGTCCCTTTAATTTCCTGGCTACAGATTCTGTTCGAAGAATTCATTCAATCCAGTACATCGCACATCCGGAATTTACCTGGAAGAAATTGAGAGACGAACGGAATGCCGAGTTTGAAAATGCCATACAATTTCCTCCGGAGCCCAATAACTGGTTTAGTATGACCATCCACGTTACTGATACCGAAGTTATTGCTCTTATCAATGGAAATGCAAGCCCGGCTATGAAAGTAAGCCGTTTACGGACTGCAAAATCTGGTAAAATCGGAATCTTCCTGGGTGCCGGTAGTGGAGGAGATTTCAGAAAACTTGTTTATACCGGTAAGTGAGTTAAATTTAGTTGAATACGAGACTCTAAAACTATTCAACATGGGAAAACCGGAATTTCCAAACGGTTTTGAATCCTGGCAAAAAACACATTTTGAGGTAGTAGAAGTATTATGTTATATCCGTAGCCTGGAAGAAGGAAAACAACCCAAGAGTTTTTCTGAAATGCTGGATCAGTCTGCCACTGATGAAATGTACAAGCTGGCACTCAACCTCACCAACAAATTCGAAGAAGAGACCAAAGGCAGAAAAAGGGAACGCTTTCTCTTTGATGAAATCGAAGATTTTGTGTGGAATGAAGTGCGTAATATGCAGCACAAATAAATTCATGGCTTATTTATTGGCAGTCCTCGTAATGTTTGCAGGACTTAAAGTTGCTGGTCAACAACCAGGCATCACCGTTATGAGTTATAATATTCACCACGGTGCGGATAAAGACGAGCGAAATACCCTGGACTCCATTGGTTATTATATCCTGGGTACAAAGGCTCACCTGGTTGGCTTGCAAGAAGTGGACAGTGTGTGCACCCGTTCCGGGCAAATCGACCAGATGCAACGATTGGCTACTATTACCGGGATGCATTTTGCTTTCGTACGGCATTTTGCCTATCAGGGAGGTGCATACGGACAAGGAATCCTGTCGCGCTATCCCATCAAAAAGGTGGAGAATATCAGGTTGAGTTTATTAAAACCAGATAGCCTAAGGCAATCATTGGCCCTACTTGTTGCAGAAGTGGATATTCCAGGACGGGGCAGGGTGCTTTTTGCCAATGCACATTTCTCACTGGATGCACCTACCCGATTGAAACAGGCGGAGGAAGTATTGCAGTATCTGAAAAAAAGGAAACTGCCAGCTATTTTTGTGGGAGATCTGAATGCAACATCTGAACAACCCGAAATTCGCCTGCTCTTATCGAAATTGACAGCAGCTTCTGGTCTGGATCAACCCAGTTTCCCAACAGAAGCGCCTCTTAAAACGATTGATTATATTTTCTTCAATTCGAGGTTGAAAGGGAAGCCTGTTCAATCGGAAGTTCCTGCGGTGCTGCACTCGGATCATTTACCTGTATTGTCGACCATTCAATTCTGAACACCCACAAATATGTTCACTTCTGCATTGGACATATCAGCTGCTTTCTCATCGTAGACTTCAAAATCCGCGATATAGGTTCTATTTAATGGGCGTTGCCAGATATGCATCCAGGCTTCAAATACAATTCCATTCATTAAATTCCCGGTAACTGATACCTGTTCGTAAATTCCTTTTGGAATCTCTATACCGGTCATGCCGTGTGGAATAGTATCCAGTTCAGTTACTTGGCATCCTAACAGTGTTGTAAAGGGTTTAGTGTGATCGCCCTCGTAATATGTATATACGCAGTAAATTGTATCGTTAATCCGGTTCGGGATTTTTAATAGTATTGCTTCCGACATAAAACGATTCCAAAGTTCCGGGATATCCGTTCCGGATGCACCTGCAGCATTTGAGGTTCTAACAGTAATACCAATAACTTTCATAGAGGATAGGTTGATCTGGCTCATTGTTGTAGTGAATTTTCACAAAACTACCTGAGTCATTGACAACCCTATGTCAACAGCATTATGAGTTTTTGCCTTCTTTTTTCTTCGCCCTCTCCATAACAGAAATCCGGTTACTGGGAGTGATGCCGCAATCAGGCTGCCAAAGAAAGCGAGGAATTTGCCAGGTAAACCTAAGATCGCGCCTACATGAATATCATAATTCATACGCACGAGTTTATCAGCCAGACTGGCTTCATCAAAGCCCCCGGCATAGGATCCGGTGGCTGGTAATTCTTCACCACTGTATCGGTCATAGTGATAATAATCTACTTTGTAGTAAGTGCCAGGCCGGTGATTGACACCTATTTCCAAGGGATCGGTTTCCGTAACCGGATAAAAGACCGTGATACTTTCTTTTTCACTCATGTTGACCAGATGACCTGCCCATAACTGATCCGCCACCTGGTCTGTATTTCCGGGAATTTTTGAATTAGAAAGAGGATGCTCATGAGGTGGTCTTTTTTTACCACCAGAGGTCGCATAGTAGGTAGCATCCGCAAACCAGTCGAAACCCCAAACGAGGCCAGTAATCGCGAGGAAAATCCCAATCCAGCTCATGTAAAACCCAAGTACATTGTGCAGGTCGTAGTTGACTCTTCTCCATTTCGCATTCCACTTAATTGAAAAGCGTTGCTTGATGGCTGCTTTATTCTTTGGCCACCACAATACGATGCCACTGATCAGCATGATTAAAAACACCAATGTTGCTGAACTCACAATAGGCCGGCCAATAGCAGGTGGCAACCACAAATAGAAGTGTCCCCTTAACACAATACGAAAGAAATCTTTTGTCATGTCTTTCACCTTCAGCACTTCTCCAGTGTAAGGACTCATTGCTACAATAGTATAGGCAACGCTATCATAGTAGCCGGCTATTGCAGCGCTTCCCTTCTTTCCGTATTCCACCATTTTTACGGGCCGGCCATCGAGTTGGGTAGCTGCAATTGCTTTTAACTTAGAAGGTCGCAAATAAGGTTTATCCTGCTTTTCAACAAACCGAAAAGGTTCTGTCAGGTTTCGAATCTCTTTTTCAAAAGCCAGCAAACATCCTGTGATACCAAGAAAAATAACCAATGCACCTGAGGTTAATCCCAGCCAGAGATGTATGCGTCCAATCCATTTCTTTAATGTCATGCAGAATTTAATTTACGACTGGCGCAAATTTATCCTGCGGAAAACGCGACTGTTTACGCGATGAGGAAATGCATTTACGAGATCGGGAAAAGCTGAAGGAAGCCAGGGAATCATCAGGCAGGAAGGCGTTCCTTTACCCAGTTGAGCGCTATGGTCAATTGCTCCGCCATGGTTAGTTTGGAATTATCCAGTACAAGAGCATCTGCTGCCTGGCGAAGCGGACTTACTTCGCGATTGCTGTCAATATAATCACGCATTTCCAGGTTGTTTTTAACTTCCTCGATGGTGACATTCGGATTCTTCTCATATAGTTCTTTAAACCGGCGTTCTACCCGAACAGCATTGTCGGCCGTCATAAAGATTTTTAATTCTGCATTGGGAAATACCACGGTACCAATATCCCTGCCATCCATCACAATGCCTTTTTTCTTACCCATGGACTGCTGCTGTTTCACAGCAAACTCCCGTACCTCGCGGATGGCAGCGATCTCACTCACTTTTTCAGCAACTACCAGGTCGCGGATTACATATTCCACATTTTCATCATTCAGAAAAATCTCAGATTGCTGGCTATGTTCATTGTACCGAAAATCGAGCTGGATGTTGGTAAGCGCTTCCTTTACTTCTTCTGTATTTGTCCAGTCGATATGGTTACGTAAAAAATATAAGGTTATAGCACGGTACATGGCACCGCTATCAATATAGACATAGTTCAATTCCCTAGCCAATTGTTTCGCAACAGTACTCTTGCCACAACTGCTCCATCCGTCAATGGTGATGATGATTTTCTTTTTGCCAGCCATGGAGCGAAGATAAGGTGAAAGGTGAAAGGTGAGAAGTGAGAGAGTGAAAAGAAGAAGGTGAAAGAGGGGCATGGAAGAGGAAACAGAGGAGACGGGAAACAAAGGAGAAGGGAGGAATGGAAGATCTGATTCAGATTCCTAGGGTATCCTGAACGATTGCAGAACAATTCACTGACGATTCAATAATAATGAAACAATGGTGCAGGAACGATTGTGATTGACTGACTGGTTAGAGAAAAGTGGTCGAATGGACGGGGAAGAGGGGGTGAATGGCTTAAGAAGTTAAAGGTGAAAAGTGAAAGGTGA
>JAGKTB010000181.1:0-8143 GCA_018993145.1 Flavihumibacter sp. | reverse complement strand
ATCTTGGAGCTGCGCAGTGGCGTTTTTCTCAAAGCAGTAGAAGCGATTTATGGCGTACACCCGGACTCTTTGAAGGATATGGCATCCGAACCCGTTCAAGGCTGGAAACCTTTGGTGCTGCAGCATTTGGCCAGTTAGATTGGGCGATAACGGAAAAGCTGCATGTATTACCTGGCATTCGATATAATTATGACCGTAAAAAAGTAGACTTTGACAGGCAAACCTATGGTGGCCTCCAGACAGAGGACCCTGCGCTGCTGGCGCTAAAAAGAGCAGTATATACCGATCAGGCATTCAGCGCTGATGTGGATGAGAGCAACATATCCGGACAACTAACGGTATCGTATAAGGTAAGAAGTGATATCAATGCATTTGCAACCTATTCCCTGAGCTATAAACCGGTTGGTATCAACCTGGGTGGATTGCCCACCTCCAACGGAGAAGTGATGATTGAACTGGCCCGAATCAAACCTGAAAGTGTGACACATTATGAAGTGGGTTTGAAAACCTCTCCCGCACGTAATTTTATTTTCAACATCGTAGCGCACCAGACGGATATTAAGGACTATCAGACTCAGGTACAAACAGCCGAAGTGGGTGTTAATCGGGGTTATCTTGCCAATGCGGAAAAAGTCAGGGTGTGGGGAATTGAATCAGATGCGAACTATAAGCTCAATGACCACCTGACTATTTATGCTAACCTGGCTTATACGGAAGGCAAGTATCTCTCTTTTACCAATGCACCTGTTCCCCTGGAAGAAACCGGCGCTTCTACCTCCTTTAAAAACGTTTCCGACGGCGACCTTCCGGGTATCTCCAAATGGGCAGGATCTATCGGCGGTGAAATACAATCCGCTCTTAAAAAAGCATTCAACAAAGAAGGTCGTTATTTCCTGGCAATCGATAATTATTTCCGCAGTGGTTTCTCCTCCAGCCCCTCTCCTTCGAAATATTTAAACGTTCCCGGTTATGCGCTTTGGTTTCAATGTCTCTTTGCATGTGCCTGGAGCGTAAGCGGGCAATATGGCCAGCTGCTGGATATGATATCCTTTGTGGTTGTTGGCTTTTACATGCTGACCATCGCCGGCATTTTTATTCTGCGTAAAAAAAGACCGGACCACCCAAGGCCTTACAAAGCCTTTGGATATCCAGTTCTGCCAATTCTGTATATCGTGATGGGATTGAGTTTCTGTGTGTTGCTGATCTTTTTCAAACCGAATTATACCTGGCCGGGATTGATCATCACCCTGCTGGGAATTCCTATCTATTATGCAATCAGGAAAAACGATTCGGGTCAAACGCGCTGATATCAACGGAAGTCCTTTTGGATTCTGCTAATTCTGCAATGAGCTTTCCGGTGGCGGGACCTAAACTGAGTCCCATCATGGCATGCCCTCCTGCAACCAGCAGGTTCCTGCTATTTTTTGCATACCCGATATAGGGCAGCCCATCCGGAGAACAGGGTCTGAATCCATACCATACTTCCTTCTCCTGGGGCATTTCAAGCTTCATACCTGGAAAATAGTTGGGTACTGATTCCACTATGCCTCTCACCCGGTTCATGTTTACCTTATGCTGGAAACCGGCCAGTTCCATGGTGCCTCCAAAACGCAGTTTGCCTGCCATTGGCGTAATAGCAACCCTTGCTTCACATAGGATAGCTGGAATACGTAATGCAGGTCCGCCTTCATTTCCTGTAAATGAATATCCTTTGCCTGGCATCAGGGGAATGGATATACCAGCTTGCTTCATTGTTTCAGGTAACCAGGAGCCACTGGCCATTACAAAGAGATCAGCTTTTATCGAATCACCCCCTGCGATGATTTCTTTGATCTCATCCTGATCCCGCTTTATTTTTTGAAGTGGTTTACCAGCTGATAACCTGACTCCTTTTTCCTTCAGTACCTTTATCATTTCACGCATCAAAGAGTTGGGATGCAAATGCGCATCACAACGATAATGCACTGCTCCCAATACATCCGGCTGTTGCTCCGGTTCGAGGTGAAGTACTTCCTGCCTGCTCAGGTAAACGGCATCCAGCCCCATCGCTCTCGCCTTTTCAGCAAGATGATTTTCTTCCTCAGCAACCGACTCGGTCTTGAAATACATCAGGATGCCCTTTTTCTCCAGGCCGAAATTCATTCGCGTTGCAAGTTCTTCATATAGAGATTTGCTGAAGAGGTTCAGTTCCAGCAAAGGCCTCGCTGCTGCTTCCGCCTGCTTTGCATTCGCGCTGCGAAGAAATTTCAATCCCCAGTTGATCAGCTTTGAATTCAAACCAGGTTTTATATAAAACGGACTGCTGGAATTGAACATCCAGCGAACCCCCTGTGCTACTATTCCGGGTGCTGCCAATGGCACAAAATGACTGGGCACAACCATGCCCAGGTTCCCATAAGAACAGTTATCGGCAAAATCTCCAGCCTCCAGTACCTCTACTTCCCAACCTGCATCCGATAAATAATACGCACTGCTCAGGCCAATGATTCCTCCCCCTATAATTACCGCTTTCATTTCTTTAACTGGTTATGGGATCCCGGGTGTACTGCCCATTGATCTTGCGCATGATCCCTAATGGATTGTTGTTTTGTAAGGCCTCAGGAAGAAAATCAGCCGGACAATTCTGCCAGCATACCGGCCGCAAAAAGCGTTCAATGGAAGAAGCTCCTACTGAAGTAGAGCTTGCATCGGTGGTAGCAGGAAAAGGGCCTCCATGTACCATCGCATGGCAAACTTCTACACCGGTTGGTACCTGGTTAAAGATTAAACGACCTACGCGACTTTGCAGCATAGTGATGCAATCCCTGAAATCATCCAGCTCTGTTAATTGCCCAAAAACAGAACCAGTTAATTGTCCCTGCATATGCTGAATGGCTTTCAACATATCTTCTTTTGTCTTACATCTCACTATCAGTGATGCCGGACCGAAAACTTCTTCCTGCAATGCGGGTTGCTTCAAAAATTCAATGGCACTTACTTCATACAAGGCAGCGCTTCCTTTACAACTGTCAGAAGCATCCTCTCCTTCCAGTAATGTCTTCACACCAGCCATTCCTTTAAGGTGGGTTCGGTTAGTATAATAACTCCGGCAGATGGAACTGTTCAGCATCACGCCGGCGGCAGCTTTTTTCAGGGCTTCTGTAAGCGCATGAACGAGCTTGTCTGTAGTTGCATCCTCCAGTATGAATAATAATCCCGGATTGGTACAAAACTGTCCAACACCAAGTGTTATAGAACCTGCCAGTTGTGCCGCAAGTGCCTCCGGATCCGCTTTTACAAGAGCAGGTAACAACAGCACCGGATTGATACTGCTCATCTCGGCATAAACAGGGATGGGTTCTTTTCGCTCTTTGGTTGCAGTATGAAAAAGGGCCATACCTGCCTTAAAAGATCCGGTAAAACCGATTGCTTTGATGCGTTCATCTTTAGCCAGTTGCTGACCCAATGCAGCACCTTCACCAATGAGCGATGAAAATACTCCATCCGGCATGCCACACTTTATGGAAGCATTTTGAATAGCAATGGCAACCAGTTCATTGGTGCCGAGATGTGATCCATGCGCTTTTACAATAACCGGACAACCTGCAGCGAATGCAGCTGCTGTATCACCTCCAGCCGTAGAAAATGCCAGGGGGAAATTGCTTGCAGCAAAAACTGCTACCGGCCCAATCGCCACATTCATCTTGCGGAGATCGGTGCGTGGCAAGGGTTTGCGATCCGGCAAGGCAGTATCAATTACAGCTTCCACCCAGCTTCCTTCGCGTAATACAGCAGCAAATAATTTTAACTGATTAACGGTACGATCTCTTTCTCCACTCAGTCTTGCCTCCGGCAATCCGGTTTCAAGATGCGCCCGCTCCAGCAAAGCCGGCCCGATAGCCATGATCTCTTCTCCAATGGTTTGAAGAAATGCTGCCCGTTGTTCCGCTTTTACTGCACTGAATTCAGGAGCAGCATTTGCCGCCAGTTCCAATGCCCGGTTAATTTCATCCGGACTTGCTATATGAAATTCCTCTGGTAAGGATTGACCGGTAACCGGACTTTTTGCCTGTAATTGATGTGCAGTTACTGCTCCGCGGTTCCGACCAATAATACTAAGCCCACTGAGCATTGGATACGGTTTGCAGGTTCAGATAATCTGGTAATTCAGGGCGACAGGCTAAAGCATCATCTATTACTTTCTGTACACGTGTCAACTCCTCTCCTTCCAGCAATAAACGGGGCGCTCTTACAAATTCAGATCCGATACCAGTTGCTTTTGCAGCAAGCTTAATATACTGTACCAGTTTCGGATGAATATCCAGCTCACAGAGGGGAAGGAACCATCGGTTAATAGCAACTGCTTCTTCATAACGACCTGCTTTTACCAGGCGGAAAATTGCAACAGTTTCACGCGGGAATGCATCTACGAGTCCGGCTACCCAGCCATGAGCCCCTAACATCAGGCTTTCCAGTGCAATCGGATCAACGCCGGTTAATATTTTATACCGCTCACCAAATCGGTTAAGCATTCTCGTTACATTCATCGTGTTGCGGGTGGATTCCTTAACTGCCTGGATGTTTTTAAAATCCAGCAACTGTTCAAACATGTCCAGCGTGATCTCAATTTTATAATCAACCGGATTGTTATATAAGAGGATCGGTAAGGAGGTATTACGTGCTACCGCTTTAAAAAATTCCACTGTCTCGCGATCATCCGCCTTGTATCGCATGGG
Source organism: Flavihumibacter sp. (assembly GCA_018993145.1). Lineage (GTDB taxonomy): Bacteria > Bacteroidota > Bacteroidia > Chitinophagales > Chitinophagaceae > Flavihumibacter. The sequence continues at coordinate 3,428 of JAGKTB010000181.1, read as the reverse complement.
TGGCAGCAGCATTAAGCCATCAGCTCCATGCTGTTCAGCCTCCTGTGCCAGGGCTATTGCCACTTTTGTACTTTGCTCTGCGATATTCACCAGTACCGGGATATGAGCAGGCGCCACTTCTTTTGAATAAATGAGTAAGTCTCTTTTTTCTTCGCCTAACAGCGTGCTGGTTTCACCCAGCGAACCTCCGATAATAACTCCATCCACACCTGCCTCCACCTGGGCATCCAGGTTGATTTTATATAGATCGAAATCAATTTCTTCCTGCTGATTGAAAGGCGTAAGCAGAGCCGGGTACACCCCGTTCCAGTTTATACTTGCCATAGAATGTAGTTTTGCTTGTTATGTTGATTCGAAATTAGAACATGTGTTTGCAGCCAGCTATCCGGCATTTAATTAAAAATTTACCAATTTTAACTGGCATCTTTTTATTTGAGTTTGGGATAAAAGCGCCATTCTGTTTTAAAATCTTTCTTCGGCGGCTGGTTGGTTAAAATATGGCGGATCATTTCCACCGGCATCTGGTGTTCCTGCAGAATCCGGTCATGAAACTGCAGATAACTCATTTTTCCCCCATCCACCAGTTCCTTTTTCAACTGGTAAAACTGTAGGCCACCAATCATGTAAGCCAGCTGGTAAAGTGGTCCATAATTACCCTGGAAAGACCTGCGCACTTCCCCTTCCGCATTGGCCCTCTCATGACCCACCCGATCCACCAGGAAATCGATGCACTGCTGAGGTGTCCATTTACCCAGGTGATAGTTCAGGGAGAAAATGATACGCGCACAACGATGCATCCGCCAGAATAACATCCCGATTTTATCTTCCGGCCCGCGAGGAAAATTCATATCCCAAAGGATCATCTCCCAATACAGGGCCCATCCCTCAATCCAGAAAGGCGTATAAAAATTACGATAAGTTTTATAGCGCTGGTTCTGGTACATCTGCAAATGATGCCCTGCAATTAATTCATGATGCACCGTTGCTCTTGAAAAATGCGGATTATTACCCCGCATGCTCATCAGCTTATCCGCCTGCGCCATGGTATGTGTTGGATAGGAAATGATGATACTTTCTCCACCTAGGAAAAAAGGATTGACCAATTGCCTTTCCGGCGACATCATATTCATCCTCCAGGTCTCTTCTGCAACAGGAGGTATCGTTACCAGTTTATGCTTTTTGATAAATTCAACACTCTGGTTAAACAGATCCAGGATCATTTCAGGCTGTTTGCCTTCCGGCACATAACTGTTCTTCACTTTCTCCATAGCCGCTTTCCAGTCTGTTCCAAATCCCATCTCTTTGGTTGCCTTCAACAATTCCTTATCACACCAGGCAAATTCTTCCTCCGCTATCTTTATTAATTCTTCAGCTGTATAAGGGATGAATTCCAGTTCCAGCTGTCGCTTCAGTTCAGCAGCTCCTATAGGTCGGCCCAGGATCCCGCTACCATCATCTGCCGCCGCCGAATTTTTTCTTGCCTTAGCCATTACAGCACTGCTGTACCGTTTGATCAGGCTGTCGGTTCCTTTATAGGGTTGTTCCATCCACCAGCTGAATTGCGGATCATAGCCATAATAAAAATCATAAATGGATTTTGCAGCTGCCTGAATATCCTCCAGTCTTTTCTGAACTGCATAGGCCATCGATAGTGTTAACTGCTGATCTTTTTCTATTGCAGTAATGCGCTCTTCCAATTGTTTTTTCCAACCCTGCCATTCGCCGGCCAGGGTTGCTGCTGGCAATACCGCACCCCTCCTTCTTTTTCTTTCATAGCCAAACAATTCATCTGAAAAAGGAACATAGGCTTTCGCGATAGGGAGTTCTGCTTCACCGGTCTCCAACAGGTTCCATTCATTCTGCAGATTGCGCCTGAATAATACATAGTCAACCTTGCCATCCATGCTGAGCTGGTTGTAGGAAAAGCGATCCAGCAACTTTCGGTATTGCTGCGTCAATTCTTTCATCCGCTCAATACGTTCCGGTGAAGTTTCCAGGAAATAAAACCGGCTCAGGCTGCCCTTGTCAGCTTTATATTGCTGTATGGTATGGGTCAGCTCCGATGCCTGGCTGGAAATTTCTTTTTTGGTATCTACCTGGGCAGCTACACTGCCTCCTGTTAACACCCCAAGCAGTATTCCACTGCAAAGGATCATCCGGAATAAATTAGTACTCATATGTAACGCTGCCTGTTTGGATCAAACATACTGGAAATCGAAGGGAAGAGATAAACCTGGTTTAGCCTGTCATTCTCAGAATTTAACCAATAAAGGGATTGGCTAAAATCTGTAAAGTTTTCACTAAATACAGGTGATTGCACTAGCTCAACTACCCGTAATTTCGGATATTCAGGATTCTATATGAAGAAAACTTTTTTCTGTATCGATGCGCATACCTGTGGAAATCCGGTGCGACTGGTAGCTGGTGGCGGACCAACACTGGAAGGCCGAACCATGAGTGAAAAGAGACAGCATTTTCTGAACAACTTTGACTGGATCCGGAAAGGCCTGATGTTCGAGCCTCGTGGGCACGATATGATGAGTGGATCCATTTTATATGCACCACATGATGCTGACAATGATGTAGCAGTACTTTTTATAGAAACCAGTGGCTGTTTGCCTATGTGTGGCCATGGCACGATTGGCACCATTACCATTGCAATTGAAGAAGGATTGATTACACCAAAAATTCCCGGCCGTATCAGAATGGAAGCGCCAGCCGGATTGGTGGAAATCACCTACAGGCAGGAAGGCAATAAAGTAAAATCTGTAAAGCTCACCAATGTACCGGCTTATCTCGCCGCAACTGAATTAACGGTGGACTGTCCGGAACTCGGAGAACTGGTGATCGATGTTTCTTATGGAGGCAATTTTTATGCGATCGTGGATGTGCAAAAGAATTTTGCCGGACTGGAACAGTATCCTGCGGATAAATTAATTGCTTGGGCCAGGGAGTTGAGAAAACGAATCAACCAGCAATATGAATTTGTCCATCCGGATGATCCAACCATCCGGGGTTGTTCACATATTCTCTGGACAGGTGCTGTACTCAATCCCGCATCCACAGCAAGAAATGCGGTTTTCTATGGAGATAAAGCCATTGATCGCAGTCCCTGTGGCACCGGCACTTCTGCAAGGATGGCGCAATGGTACACCAAAGGTTTACTGAAAAAAGGAGATCCGTTTATCCATGAAAGTATAATCGGATCCACTTTCATAGGAACGATCGAGGAGGAAACAACGATAGCCGGTAAACCGGCTATCCGTCCAGGTATTGAAGGATGGGCCAAAGTTTATGGATACAATACCATCACCATTGACCCCGAAGACGACCCTTATGCCTACGGCTTCCAGGTCCTCTGATTTTTTCACCTTTCACTTTTCACCTTTCACGACCTTTCACTTCTCACGTCTCACTTTTCACTTCTT